>JACDDF010000509.1 GCA_013817135.1 Nitrospirales bacterium | reverse complement strand
AAGGTGAACTGCAGGATTTCCTGGGAGATTCCATCATACTCTTGGAGGCGTTTCTGACTCAAACAGATACCATCGTGTATTGTGTCATGAGCCCTGATGGACGAATTCAGGTGTACAATGACGTGCTATTGACGAAACTCAAAATATCAAGAACAGCATTCGCCACAACAACCATCTGGGACTATCTCACCCTCACCGACCAACATCGCCTTCAGCCTATCTTTGAAAATGGAACCTCAAATCACCACGAACGGGTTCAGCTCAATTTCATCGATTCCTCTCAAAACCCTCACACATTCAATTGCCTTGTTCAGAAAAATTCTTCTCAGGCGATCATTCTTATCGGGGAAGAACCGGAAAAGTTCAACCAGCGCGCGTTTGTGGAACTCATGCAGATTCAAAATGAAATGACGGTCAAGATGCGAGAGGAAGTCAAAAGCGGGAACCGGCTCTCTGAGAATAATTCATACTTAAATCAGCTTGTCACCGAACGGACCAAAGACCTGGTGTATCACCAGGAACAATTGCGTGCCATGTTGGTGAAATTAGCCCTTGTCGAACAACACGAACGCCAAAACTTGGCAAATGACTTACATGATTATCTTGCCCAACTACTCATCGCCTGCAGACTCAAGCTCGGACAAATAGACCAGGGGCCCACTCCTCCGTCACATTCCAAGGTGATTCAGGAGGTTGACGGAATGATCGATCAATCATTGACCTTCACCCGAACACTCATCACTGATTTAAACCCGAGCATATTACACCACCAGGGTTTACTCCCTGCACTCAAATATCTTTCCGAAGACATGCAGCGCGTTGGGTTAACAGTGGCGAGCCCTGAGACTATCCCACCAATGAAAGTGGCGGAAGACATCAGCGTGGTGGTCTACAAAACGGTGCGGGAGTTACTGTTCAACGTGTTAAAGCATGCAGGGGTAACCAACGCATCGTTACATTGGGAGTGCCCTTCGGAACAAGTCCTTCTGATAAGGGTAAGTGACTCCGGAAAGGGGTTTGATCCGGAAACCCGACAACTCGAACAGGAACCGGGACATCTTGGCTTTTTCTTTTACCGGGAACGCATAAGGGCGTTAAAGGGACAATTTGACATTATATCCAGTCCGCAAATGGGGACGACCGTTACCATCATCGTTCCCCCATCCCCGTAAAATCCTTTGCTCGTATTTTCATGGCCTTCCCATGGCTTGCTGGACTCATCTGAAAACCGCCACAATAGGTTCTGGGGATTGCTTAAGTCGCAATAGAAGTTTCTTTTTCAAGGGTTTTGGTCAGTTGGCCATTGGCCCGACTCTCGTTACAGTGAAATAATTCTAGGCCATCCAGATCTTACTTTGAGGGAACATCATGTTGGATCACTTGTTTGTAGACACTCCTACAATACAACATGGTGTAACTATGTCTCTAAGGTATATGGACTGGAATGTACAAAAAATCATTGGTATACGACACCTTTTTTAATGTATGAACACAACCAAACGAGCACGATTATTCCTGGTCGACGATCATATTCTTGTTCTGGAGAGTTGCAAAAAACTGCTCGAACCCCATCATGACATTGTGGGGGAGGCTCATGACGCAGGCGATCTGGTCAGTCAAATCCGCCAAACCAAGCCCGATATTCTCCTTATGGATATCTCCATGCCGGACCAGAACGGATACGAAGCCGCTCGAATGGTAAAAACGGCATGTCCGTCCTTAAAAATAATTTTTGTGTCGATGCATTTAGAACCCACCTTTATCATGGAGGCGTTTCGTTCCGGTGGGCAAGGCTATGTGCCGAAGCAAACGGCAGGCAGCGAATTATTATCGGCAATTCAACAGGTCCAGGAAAAACAGCGATACCTCTCTCCCATGATTCCTGAGGAAGTGCAATATGCGGTTCTTGCCCAGATGGATGGTATGCCCGGGACCGAACTTTCCGGAAAATTGACTCCCAGACAGCAGGAGGTGTTAAAGCTTGTGGCTCAAGGTTTCTCTGCTAAAGACATAGCCAACGTGCTGACTATTTCTCAAAGCACGGTTGCGTTCCATAAAATGCAAATTGTGCAGGCATTAGGTCTTCATTCCAAGGCCGATCTGACGAAATACGCTGTCAAGTTAGGAATTTCCCCTCTTGACTAGGGGATGAGTGCGCATAAGCTCCCGAGGATTAAGGGGCATTTATGATCGCGGGGCTGTTTCGGCAGGAGGGGAAGGAAAAACTACGGATGGGAGAAGGTAAGCAAGAACCTCTAGCAGCAATTAAATGGAAATAATTCCGGTGGTAATGGCATATTTCGTGAGTTCAGATGCGGTCTTGAGTCCCAAAATTTGCATGATCCGGGTCTTATGAAATTCCACAGTCTTGACGGCCAGATTTAAAACCACCGCAATGTCTTTATTAGATTTCCCTTCAGCAACCAATTGGAGAATTTCCATTTGTCGCTGAGTCAATGGAGGAGTCTCCGGCTGGGCCCCTTTCTTTGATTTAGACGACGGGTTCAGTGCTTGATTGACGATCCCCTGGGCAATGGATGGAGAAACGTAGGTGCGTCCCTGATACACTTCCTTAATGGCGAATACTAATTCTGCCGTAGCAGATTGTTTTAAGATATACCCCGCCCCACCGGCTTTGAAGGCTTCGTGGACAAAATGGTCTTCCGAATGCATGGTGAGAAAAATTATTTTCGTCTGGGGTTCACATTTTTTTATTTGACGGGCCGCTTCCAACCCATTCAACAAGGGCAATGAAATATCAATAATCGCAATGTCAGGTGTATGTTTCTTGACGGCTTGAACCAATGCATGACCGTCTACAACGGTCCCCAAC
>JACDDF010000508.1 GCA_013817135.1 Nitrospirales bacterium | reverse complement strand
ATTAGGGTTTGGAGGCTGAACGACTTTTGACACGTTCTGGCTTGGATGCAGATTGGACCGTGAGAAGCGATTCAAGATGTTTGACCTGCTTTTGAAGAGCCCGCAGTTCCTTGCGTAATTCGGGAAGTTGGTATTGAATGACCTGTGACCGTCGCCAGATGCCATGTTCGACCGCCGGACGCCCACCGACAATCTGACCGGATTTCACATCCTTGGTCACCCCCGACCCGGCCGCAATTTTCACCTGATCACCGATGGTGACATGATCCACCAGGCCGGCCTGGCCACCCACCATGACGTGGCGGCCTAAGACGGTACTGCCCGCAATTCCCACCTGTGCGACGAGAATACAGTCTTCCCCGATTACCACGTTATGGGCGATCTGCACCTGGTTGTCGATCTTTGTGCCCCGCTTAATCACGGTGCTGCCAAATGTTGCCCGATCCACCGTCACATTGGCCCCGAGTTCAACGTCATCTTCAATGATCACATGACCTAATTGAGGAATTTTGTGGTGACGGCCTTCATGTTGCACATAGCCGAAGCCATCGCTCCCGATGACGGTGCCGCTGTGCACAATGACTCGATTGCCGATGACACACTTGGTCAGTAACGAGACATGGGGGTGGAGGATGCACTCATCTCCGATACTGGCATCGTCGCCAATATGCACCCCGGGATGGATGGTGACACCGGAGCCGATGAGCACGCGGTCTCCAATAGTGACGAGGGCGCCAATTGAGACATCCGGGCCAATGCGCACATCGAGTCCTGACACAGCCGTGGGGTGGATCCCACGTGGTGGAAGAGGGGGTAGAAAATATTTCTGCGCCAGGGTCGTAACCGCGACCAGCGGATTAGGGACAACTAATTGCGGTCGAGGGTCGTCGGGAATAGGCTCTGTCACAATGAGGGCTGCCGCCTGTGACTGATGTGCCGCTTTCTGAAACGAAGGCTTCAGGACAAAGGAGACATCTCCGGAGGAGGCTCCTTCAAGGTGAGAGAGGCCAGATATCAGAATGTCAGGCGATCCGTGAATGGTGGCGTGAATGGCTTGGGCTAATTCCTGAAGAGGAATATTCACGGTTCGTGAGGAAGACGATATCGTCATGTGCGCGATTTTTTTGAAGTGGGACGGGTTTTGGTTTTTTTGACAAGGGGAGTCGGGCGAGAGGCCTTTGCTAATGGAGCGGCTTGAGGGCCGGAGGGGTTGATTCCTTGAGCATGCGTTCGTTCATCCAGATAAAGGATGACCGCACCGATGGTCGTTAATCGCCCAAAATCCTCATCCGGTATTTGAAGATCAAACGCCGATTCGACTTCATAGACTAATTCGATTGTTTGCAGCGAGTCCAATCCTAAATCATCACGGAGCGAATCCTCCGGATGCAGATCTTTCGGATCGCGTTGAAGGTATTTCCCGAGGGTGTGATACACCTGCTGGCTGAGTTTAGGGGATTTGTTCAAGGAGGATTTCATGAAAACTTTTTTAAGACCAGGACCGCATTGTTACTCCCGAATCCGAAGGCATTCACCAAGCCCACCCGAACGGATTTTTTTTGTACCTTAGTAGAAAGTCCCGGCAACGCACAATGGGGGTCCGGATCATCATAGTTCACCGTGGGGTGGATTATACCAGTTTGAATGGATAAGGCCGAGACAATTGTGCCGACCGCTCCTGCTGCTCCCAGTGTATGGCCAATGAGCGATTTGGTGGCATTGACCATGATGGTATTCAGGCGTTTGCCGAACACCGTCCGCAACCCTTTAACCTCCACATCGTCCCCGACCACGGTGGATGTCGCATGGGCATTGACATAGTCCACCTGGGAGGGCGAAACCCCCGCATCTTTCAAAGCCAGACTGACGGTTCGCGCAATATCCGATCCATCCTCTCTGGGAATCACCATATGGTACGCCTCGTTGGTGGCGGCATACCCGACCAGCTCCGCATAGATTCTTGCTTTCCGACGGGTCGCATGGCGAAGCGATTCCAGGATCAGTGTGCCGGCCCCTTCCCCCATCACAAAACCGTCCCGTCCTCGATCGAATGGCCTCGAAGCCTGATCGGGGTGGTCATTATATTTGGTGGACAAGGCGCGTAATGAGCAAAAACCGGCAAATACCAACGGGGTAATGCTGGCGTCCGCTCCTGAGGCAATGACGACATCGGCCTGGTTCAGGCGAATGGTCTGCATGGCTTGTCCGATAGAATGAATGCTGGAGGAGCAGGCGGTGGAAATTGTGAGGTTAGGTCCCTTTGCCCCAAAGGCTAACGCCAGAATGCCTGAGGCGGAGTTCAGCGTAATGGTCGGAATAAAGTTGGGATGGACGCGATGTGGCTTACGAGATTGATAGAGGGTGGTGAGTTCACGTTCCCCCATCATCATGCCACCCATGCCCACACCGGCCATCACCCCCATCCGTTCAGCCGGCTCCTTCTCAAGGTCCAGCCCACTATCCTGAATGGCTTCCCGTGTGGCAGCGAGGGCAAATTGTGCATAACGGTCCACGCGAGAAGAGAATTTATCTTCCGAAGGATCCGGAAGGCGGAAATCGAAAATCTGCCCAGCAACTCTGGAGCGATACGATTCCATGGGGAAATCCCCAAAAGATGAGATGGCGGTTATTCCTGATTTGCCATGAAGGGCTGACTTCCAAAAAGTAGAAATGCCGACACCGATAGGGGATACGATGCCGAGCCCGGTTATGACCACGCGCGCTGCCATAGGTTTCTCCAAAAAAGAAGATTCTAACCTACCAGAACCTTGGTCAAATAGGGAGGGGGCAGGGTGCTATAAATTCTGTTTTTATGCTCTTTTTCCCTAATATAGACC
>JACDDF010000507.1 GCA_013817135.1 Nitrospirales bacterium | reverse complement strand
GTGTGAGGTATCGCCTTGCCGGCTTTTGCGCTCAGGACTTTTCCTTTCAGGTAAATGACCTGCCCCTTGGCTTTTCCCCTGCGGCCTTTTACAAAAGTGAGATCCTGATCGTTCGCCTGACTAATGGGAATGCCGATGGCGTGGTTTTCGCGAATGGCATCGATCGGGTCTCCCTCATCGGGGAAAAAGGGGCCAAGGGTTTGGTGGGGAGTTGGCTCCTTGAGTATTTCTGCAAGGCTGGAGGATCCGATGAGGCCCCCCGCGAACAAGCCGAAGATACCCATTCCTCTCTTTAACAGGGTTCTCCTGGATAAGCGATGAGGTTCTATGGTCATATGGATTCCTTCTCCAAATATGGAAGTGGCAAAACTATGGCAGACGTAAGGCTGATGGCGAACGGGTGACAACTCTGGAAAGTGTCCGGGCTGTTCGGTTCTATGGTCATTTTTCCCATATTCTCGGCACTTTCAAATACATCCTGAAGCCGGATGCAGACTTTAAAGGTGGCGGGGATGTGCGGTATGTTGTCCCAGAAGAAGAAGTGGGTCCATGAGTCCCATTGGCTTCGTTTATCCCGTGTGATGCCCATGAATTTTTCTCTATTGGTGAATGAGTGATCCCCTCGAATGTTCTTTTGCCGTGACTGAGCCATCTTGCAAGATATGTGTTGGAGCATGGCCGCTCAAGGATCATTTTCTTGTTGATTGTGGTCTGACAAGAGCGTTTGTGTTTGAGGACCAGTTTTTTGCCGGCTGGACAGTGTTGGTGTTGAAAGAGCATGTTTCCGAACTGTTTGATTTATCCAGAGTTGCGCGCGGCATGTTAATGGAGGAAGTCACCCACGTGGCACAGACCCTGGCGCAGGTGTTTGACGCCAAGAAAATCAACTATGAACTGCTCGGCAATCAGGTTCCTCATATGCACTGGCATCTGATTCCAAGGCTCAAGACCGATCCTGATCCGTTGAAACCGGTGTGGTGTGTGTCGCATGAGCCCGTACCGCTTCCCGCCGAACAACTGGCCGAACGGGTTCACCTTCTTCGGTCGGCTTTGCGCATGGATCCCAACCCACCCGTCTAGTCTTCTCAGCCTACGCAGTCAAATTTTCACCTCACCTCACAGAGGTTTCCGTGATGCCCTGTTGTCCTTCCGCCTTCTGTCCCTTCGAAATCCTTGTTTGGAAATATATTAGGAGGCTGCGGATTCCGGCTCCAGTGAATCGATGAGAAATTGCGGTCGCGCCGGCGGGCTGGTTTCAAGCTGTTTATATTGGCAGGGAGGAATGTCATCCTTCAACCGCCTCAGGAGCGTGGGAACCTTCATCTTGGGAGGGATGTCGCACAACCAGACGTGCATGCCGGTTTCCAATTCTTCAAAGTGTCGTTTCAGAGTAAATCCTGGTTTTTCCATGAAATAGGCAGAAAGAAATCCTGTGATGCCCTGCACGACCCAGGAATGTTCTTTCACATATCGATAACTGACCCGGATCTCAACCATTTCAAGCATGTCTTGATCTTCCTGTGTAGTCGAACATATTCAGTTGGAAAGTCCTACCCTAACAGTTATGTCGTCTATTGGGAAATTGAGAAAGACGAACAGAAATTCTTATCCGCTCAGGGCATTCTTGAGATGTTCGATTGGGCATCCAGGCACTTCCGTTATGCCCGATAGTTTGATCGGGTATCTATCTTTGCGTTACCTCTTTGAAGATGGATCCCCGCTTCCTACCTGCGGGGATGACGCGGAAAGGCTGTCATGCCCGATTTTCCTTATCGGGCATCCATCTTGATTTATTTCTCTCCATTTGCCTCCCTAATAACCAAACTCATCTACTAATGGATATTCCCGTTTACCAAAGACCGGGATGCCGGAAGGCTATGCTTTATCACCATCGATGAGGTCGATAGAGGATGGGACAGATTGAGGTATGCTGTAACTTTTCTGGGTGCAGGATAGAAAGTAGGAGTATGCCGAAGGGATAGTGAACGAGGGACGGATATGCACCTGGTAGTGAATAGATCCGCCCCTCACTCTTGATTAAATCTTATTCGTGTTTTTCGCCCTTGTCGTGCTTGCCTTTTTTATCGCAGTCGCCATGTTTCTCTTTGTATTCCTTCATCTTTTCCTGCCGTTCTTCTTGCATTTCCTTCCATTTCACTTGTTGCTCTGGCGTCAGTTCGGCTTCAATCTTTCCCATGGCCTGTTGGCGCATCTCTTTCATTTGTTGGTGAAGCCCCTCCATCTTCTGGTGCTTTTCCTCAATGATGGGGAGGATCTTGTCTTGCTGTTCTTTCGTAAGATCCAGCTTCTTCGTGAGTTTCTCCAGATGGGATTTGGGATCATGTCCATAACCATGATCGTCTCCATCGGCCCAGGCTGCTCCGCCAGACAGACTCAATGCGGCGGTCAGCATGAAAAGCCCCATCATGCGTGAGGCCGTTTGGATTGTTCCCTCATAAATCATGCGGCGTTGACTTGTCCGATGCATTCCTACCTCCTGTGTGAAAACCAGTAATTGAAAGGGTTAGTCCACTAGTATATCAAATGAAAGAGTGTCTCTGCTTTGCCTGAACCTATAAAAAGCAAAGAGTAAGGAGAAATCCTTAAAGCTCGTTTGTCAAATTGTTTGGTGGAAGCCCTTGTTGGACTGTTTGAGATCTTTTCGGAGGGAAAGCAGCCGCTATTGTTAAATGAAACGCCTACAGTTTGTGGTCTGACACGTGCAGGGCAGGTCCCCGTTGTGGTGTGAGTCGCCATAGTCGAGCGTGAGTTCGGTTCCAGCCCTTATGGGGTGCAAAGCATAAAATTCTGCACGTTCTCCAATAATTCTCATGAAGGTATTGGG
>JACDDF010000506.1 GCA_013817135.1 Nitrospirales bacterium | reverse complement strand
GGTGACCATGGGAGAAGATGTTCAGGGAGTATTTAATGTGGGAACTGGGCAGGAGACGACTATCAACGAATGCTATGGGATTATTAAAAACTTAACGACGTGCCAATGCAAAGAACTATATGGAGCAGCAAAGAAAGGCGAGCAATTCCGAAGTGTGTTGGATGTGACGAAACTCCGAGAGGTATTTGGCTGGGATCCTCAGGTTACATTGCAGGAAGGGCTTACCCGGACAGTCGATTATTTCCGTGGAACCAAAAAGTAATTTATTAGGTGCGCGTAGTAGGAGAATGATTACTCCTGGTAAATCATCCGTTAATACCTGGGAACGGATTGATCGATCTCAATGGACCAGGCCTCAATTCCTCCAATCAGGTTTTTGACATTCGAGAATCCCTGTTGCAAAAGGAACCCCACGGCATCGGCACTCCGCATTCCTTTATGACAATACGCGACAATTTCAGCACTCGGGTCCAATTGTTTTAGGGAATGAGGAACCTGGCCCAAGGGGATCAGCACTGATCCGTCTATTTTTGCCAGCGAGTATTCGTGAGGTTCTCGAACATCCAACAAGAAAATTTTATCGCCTTTATCCATGCGCACTTTTAAGTCGCGGACGGTGATGGTGTAACTCATATGGAAAGCCTCCTTACATTTCTTAAGTAACTCGTTGTAGTCGAATTATCATAGCGGCTGAATTTTCAGGGTGTCAATTTTTTCTTTGTGCGAGCGGGAGGGAGCAGCATCATGCCGGAACAGTCAGTCGTCTCGATTGAACAGATTGCACAGTTTGAAGGCCAGGACATTACCATCAAAGGATGGATCCGTAACCGACGCTCGAGCGGAAAATTAAGCTTTTTGACGGTGCGTGATGGCACGGGAGATCTCCAGGCCATCCTAAGCAAGGCAGAAGTAGGAGAAGAGCAATTCGCCTTGAGTGGGCAATTAACCCAGGAATCTTCCGTCATCCTTACCGGTAAGCCACGGAAGGATGTCCGTGCGCCTGGTGGATTCGAGCTTTATGTGTCGAAGATTCAGGTTATTCAAATTGCCGAACCCTTTCCAATCCAACCGAAGGAACATGGCACCGGATTTCTGATGGAGTATCGGCATTTGTGGCTGCGTTCACGACGTCAACATGCCATTTTACGAGTTCGCCATGAAATCATTCGGACCTGTCGGAATTTTTTTGATGATCGAGGTTTTACCTTAATTGATACGCCGATTTTCACCCCCAACGCCTGTGAGGGCACCACGACCTTATTCCAAACTCAATATTTTGACCAGATAGCCTATTTGGCGCAAAGCGGACAATTATATGGAGAAGCGGCGGCGGCGGCTTTTGGCAAAATATACTGTTTTGGCCCAACCTTTCGAGCTGAAAAATCAAAAACCCGACGACATCTGATGGAGTTTTGGATGGTTGAGCCGGAAATGGCCTTTGCCGACCTACCTGATGCAATGCAGCTGGCGGAGGAATTGGTCTCCACGGTTATTCAGCGGGTCGTAGATACTCGTCGGCCTGAATTGGAAATCTTAGAGCGGGATATTCCTAAATTAGAAGCCATGGCCAGGCCCTTTCCGCGAATAACCTATGAAGAGGCCCTGACGCGTCTTCAGCAAAAGGGGGTCGCCATTCAATTTGGTGACGATTTCGGAGCGGATGACGAAACATCTTTGGCTCAAGAATTTGATCGTCCGGTGATCGTTCATCGGTATCCGGCTGCGGCTAAAGCCTTTTATATGGCTAAAGATCCAGAGAGGCCAGATTTGGCGTTATGTATGGATATGCTCGCGCCTGAGGGATATGGAGAAATTATTGGAGGGGGGCAACGAATTCATGATTTAGATGAATTGCTGAAGCAGATTCAAGCTCACGACCTTCCTGAAGAGGCCTTTAAGTGGTATGTAGATCTGCGACGATATGGGACGGTTCCTCATGCTGGTTTTGGAATGGGAATTGAACGGGTCGTCGCCTGGATTTGTGGGTTAGACCATGTTCGGGAAACGATTCCCTTTCCCAGGATGCTCTATACGTTGTATCCTTAAAATGTCCATTGGGAATGACCTTGAGGTTCCCAAATATTTTGGGCACGGCTCCTGAATATCTTATTCCCTAGCTCCTGCCTTTTCCCAACATTTTTTGAGTGCTTGACATCATTGGCAAGGGTTGTATACTTCCAGATGTGGGAGAAAGTGGGATGATTTCCACATATATTGCAAAAATGAAACAAATTGTGAATGAATGATGTTCATATACCGGTACTCGTCGAGGAAATCAGTTTTTGGCTTAATCCGCTTCCTGGTGGGGTTTATGTAGATTGTACGGTGGGATTGGGTGGAACGTCGCTGAAATTACTGGAAAAATCTGGGGAAAATGCTCATATTATTGGTTTGGATCGTGATTATCAAGCCGTTGCTATTGCGAAAAAAACATTAAGTGAATATGAATCATCGGTAAATATACTACATGGGAATTTCTCCCACATCAAAGATTTTGTTCAGAATTCTGGCTATGAGAAAGTTGACGGGGTTGTGTTTGATTTAGGGGTGTCCTCCATGCAGTTGGACCAATCAGAGAGGGGATTTAGTTTTTCCCTAAATGGACCATTGGATATGCGAATGGATCAAACCCAGAAGGTGACGGCAGCTGATTTGGTGAATCACCTCCAGGAAAAAGAGTTAGCGGATGTCATCTTTGCGTATGGTGAAGAACGGTATTCCCGTCGAATCGCCCGTGCAATTGTGCAGGCCAGACACGCTGGTCTTATTCAAACCACCCAAGCCTTGGTGTCCGTCCTTGAAGGCGCACTGCCCTATGCTTATAAAAAGGGGCGCTTACATTTTGCCACCAGAAC
>JACDDF010000505.1 GCA_013817135.1 Nitrospirales bacterium | reverse complement strand
GCGATAAGCTGTGTGAAGCACATGGGCGGGAACATCCAACCAGCCTTCCAAATATCTTTCCTGCGCCTTATGCATTTGGCGAAGAATTCCTTTGCCTGGTGATCCGGGTTTTAATTTCATGGGTACGCGAAGACTTGTGACTGGAATCGAAACTGGAAGGATAGGTTACTCATTTGAACAGAGTTCTACCCTACCTGATAGGTCTCAGGCAAGAGGAGAATAGGAACGAAGGCTGCTGAGTGTTTGAAGGGGTTTGGATGGCGTACAAAGGGGGATGAGTCCAGGAACGGATGGTGGTCATGCTGAGGGGAGTTGAGCCTGAATCCAGTCACATATTCGATTTTCGGCCCAAAAAGGATCCTCATGCTTTTGGTGCCGTTGAAAAAACCCGCAATGACCCCCTTGAGCAGTCGCCTCAAGCTGGATAAAGGGATTAGAGTGGAGAGCAGGGTCGGCAAACATGTGGTAGGGGATAAACGGGTCATCTTGAGCCGTGATGAGGAGGGTCGGGATGGAGATTGAAGACAGTGTATTTCGAGCGGCGCTTTGTTCGTAATAGTCTGTGGCATCTCGATACCCTCCGTCCGGAGCGGTATAGATCTCGTCAAATTCCCACATGGTCCGTATATGGGAGAGGTGTGAGAGGTCCCACCGATCTGGGAATAGTTGTGATTTTTTTCGTAATTTGGCGGTTAGGCTTTTGAGAAAATAGCGATGATAGAGCCAATTTGAGGGACGTTGCAGTGCACGTACGCAGGCTGCGGGCTGGATGTTGGGACAAACGGCTGCGACTCCACGGAGGGAGGGGAGGGTGGTTCCATGCTCGCCTGCTAATTTGAGTGTGAGATTGCCTCCCATGGAATACCCGACGAGCCACACTGCGGTACAGCCATCCCCTTCGGTAATTTCTTGAATAATCCTGCCGTAATCCTGGCTCAGCCCATTGTGATAGAGAGTGGGGGTGAGATGTTCAGATCCGCCACAATTCCGTTGATTGATCCGAATGCTATTCCATCCTGCATCCCAACATTTTCTGGCAAGACCCCGCATGTAGTGTGATTCGGTGCATCCTTCGAGTCCGTGGACCAATAAGATGGTCGGGTGTTGTGAGGGGGAGGGTTGCCAATGACATTTTGTCAGAAGGCCCACCTGGGGGGAGACCTGAAAGATACGTTCTTGTGTGGGCATTCCGGATGGAAAACTTCCGCGGGGCCACCAGCGTGGGAGGAGGGTCATACGGTGTGGGCCATCTAACCATGGATGTGGAATAAATGCTTTGGAGGGCCACAAACAATGATTACGCATGGGCGGGGATTAGGTTTACGTTGAGGGATTTTCCGCTGTCTCTCATGATTGGGATACCAAAACTCCTGTGTGTGAGACAAGTCTGGATAAAGGAATGGTTTATGAGAGACTGGTCAATCAGGTGGGTGTGATCACATTGAACCGGAAGTACCTATTTGACAGGGCAGGGGAACTTTCGGTAGACCACCTCAGGTTTTTATGGGTTATTGGCTCATCTTGTTTGGCCTTACGCTGTCAATCTTTACCGTAGGATCGTGGAAGTGTCTATGAAAAAACCGAAGTCTTCACAATTTCCAGGAAGCCGGGAAACGTTTCTCATTTTTATTGTGGTGGCCTGTGGGATTATGGCGACCCTTTCAGTGAATCTGTTCAATCACTCGGCATCGGACCCTAGCGAAGCGAACATGGGGGAATCCACCCGTTCGGATCAACCACGGTCTGTTCCAGGGAAAGTGCCGTCTGTGGTACTCACCGATGTGCCACTGTCCACCGGTACTGAGCCGCTGGAAAAGTTGTTTGTGCAATCCGGCTGTGCGGTGTGTCATACCATTCCAGGTATTGCCCCGGCTCTGGGGCGTGAGGGCCCTCGGTTAGTCTTAGGGACGAATGGACCGCTTCGATTGGCAGACCCTCAATATCAAGGGACGGCAACAACCGTTCGTGAATATATCCAGGAATCGATTTTGAACCCAGGCGCGTATGTGGTGCCCGGATTCTCCGATCGGGTGATGCCCCGGTGGTATGGGACGCGGCTCAATGCGTTGGCGTTGGATCGTATTGCCGAGTATTTAGAAAATGTGAAGGAGTGAAAAAAAGTCCCAGTCAACTTCCAGCGACGTGAATGCGTCAGTTTGTCTATTTTCGTCCTACTCTTTCCCAACCCGTTGGAGAACGTTAGTTGCCACGGTGATGGTCATCCAACCCTACGAATGCCTGACATCGTAAAGGGTTTGGTCTGTGAGAGCATTAGAGTTGGAATCAAAAGCCGGATAACATACCGATGTTGAAATTGTGCCTACTCACCTTATTCGGTAGATCAATATCCTGGAAGGTGAAAATGAGCGTGCTTGCCAGGGACACAGCCTGACTGACCTTGAAAGCCGCAGTTGCGCCGAAGGGGAGGGTAAAGCTGACGTCGTCATTGTCTTTGTCAAGACTGACTTGGTCCAGATCCGCATAGATAAACCCCAATCCGCCAAAAGGAATGATGGTGACGGGACCGACGGGAATGTGATACCGACTGATTCAAGCGAAGCGGACCTGAGTGAGGTCTCCGGCAGGGGAAATCAAGAGTTGTGGGCCAAAAGAGAATTATGACCCCAGAAAATAGTCTTTCTGTAAATTGAGCTGAACATGGTATCATCGGTGGTGTCGGCCAGGAAGCTGATATCCGTTCCAAGCTCCCACTGGTTTTCTGCCCGTACGGAAGGACTGCCCATTAATAGAGCAAAAAGGAGAGCTAAGAGGGCCACGATAGTTTTTATCCACTTATCGACCATCATGCCTCTTTTCCCCATCTTAATTGAACACGTGGTGTAAGCAGTGGGACTC
>JACDDF010000504.1 GCA_013817135.1 Nitrospirales bacterium | reverse complement strand
ACTTCCCTAAAAATTTTGGTATAGGCTTCCAGTTCACCGGTGTCTTCCAAATATCGAGTCCAAATATTAGCCTGGTCCTCCTGCGTCGCAATCTCCGTCAGCAAATGAAAATGCACATCTACGAACCTAGCCGTATATTCGGCCCGCTCCACCGAGCGCCCGATCCAGAAAAACGATTCTGCCGTTCGACTCAACATGGTTTATTCATCCCCATAGAGCACCCACGTGTCCTTACTTCCCCCGCCTTGCGAAGAATTCACCACCAGGGAGCCTTCTTTTAAGGCCACACGGGTCAACCCTCCCAAGGACAAGGAAATCTCCTCCCCCCAGAGCACAAACGGCCGAAGGTCGACATGTCGCCCGACCAATCTCATGTTTTCCTCCGCGTCTACGATACAGGGATGATGCGAGAGAGTCACCACCGGTTGGGCAATGTAGCTGCGTGGATCAGTCTCGATTTTCTTCCGAAACTCCTCCTGCTCGGCTTTGGTCGAACTGGGTCCCATCAACATCCCGTATCCGCCTGATTCCGCCACGGCTTTAACGACCAACGACCCGAGGTGTTCCAACACGTACTTCCGGTCTTCCGGATTTCCGCACAAATAGGTCGGGACATTTTGAAGAATGGGTTTCTCGCTTAAATAGTAGTCGATCATCTTCGGCACAAAGGTATAGACCGCCTTATCGTCCGCGATCCCGTTCCCGATGCCATTGGCCAAGCCCACATTCCCTGCCCGATAGGCCCGGACCAGGCCGGGAACACCTAACACGGAATCCTTGCGGAACACTTCCGGATCGAGGAAGGCATCATCCACCCGGCGATAAATCACATCCACCTGCTGGAGACCTTGGGTGGTCTTCATATAGACCTTATCATCAGATTCCACGACAAGATCCCTGCCTTCCACCATTTGAATCCCCATTTGTAAGGACAAAAAGCAATGCTCAAAGTATGCGGAGTTAAACACACCGGGAGTCAGGAGGACGACGGTCGGATTCTCCTTGCCAAGAGGAGCCAGCCACTTGAGATTCTCCAGGAGTTGCGTCGGATACTGATCGACAGGGCGGACTTGCATGTCGGCAAACAGGTTGGGAAACAATTGCTTCATGACCAGTCGGTTTTCCAGGACATACGACACGCCTGAAGGTGTCCGGAGATTATCCTCAAGCACGTAATAGTGGCCTTCGTGGTTCCGAATTAAATCGATCCCCGATACATGGATGAACACCTCTTTGGGCGGACAAAAACCCACCAGATCTTTTTGGAAATGCACGGAACTTTCTATGAGTTCGCGAGGCACCACGTGATCGTTAAGAATCCGTTGATCGCTATACAAGTCCACTAAAAACATATTCAAGGCCATGACGCGCTGGCGAATCCCCTCTTCAATGACTCGCCATTCGAGATCCGGGATGATCCGTGGCATCAGATCAAAAGGAAAAATTTTCTCTGTTTGCTGGAGATCGCCATAGACGGTAAAGGTGATGCCCTGACGCAAAAAGGCCTGATCGGCCTGACGCCGCTTCAATTCCAGATCCTTCGAAGAGAAATTCCGTAACCGTTCGACGAGACGACGATAATGACGACGCGGAACGCCTGACGACTCAAACATTTCATCGAAACCTGATTTCATCTGATAGCGGTCAAATAACGATTTCACAACCCTATCCTTTGATCAGTGGCCTCTTGGCAATAAGTCGATCTCCCCGAAATTTACGGGGGTGAGTGTAGCATAGCCGATCGGCACAATGGCAATTTCATCAACAGGAAAATGATCATTCAACGCTTGTCATGACTTGGGGATTCGATGATTTACGGAAATGGTTCATTGGAAGAGTAATGATGCAAAACTATTAGGGAGAGTGCTAAGATTCTTCAATCGGTCATGTGAAGATGGTTATTGCCTTTTTCCGCTTTCCTTATCACCAACACAGGTATTCAATCGGCTATTAATTTCTCATGGCACTCCACGTCGCACTCAATCATCAAACTCATTATCGCTACGATCGGCTCGTTCAGATGGGACCTCACGTCATCCGGCTGCGGCCGGCTCCCCATAGCCGGACTCCCATACTGAGTTACGCACTCAAGATTGAGCCAACCGGTTATTTCCTGAACTGGCAACAGGATCCTCATGGTAACTATCTGGCACGGATTATTTACCCTGAAAAGGTTCGGGAATTTCATGTGGAAGTCGACCTTGTGGCCGACATGGTCGTCTATAACCCCTTTGACTTTTTTCTGGAGCCTGACGCCGAGACGCTTCCCTTTGACTATGAGCCCCTGGTCAAAGAGGACCTGCTGCCGTATTTGGTCAAAGAAATCCCAGGCCCCCGACTGCAAGAATGGCTGCAACATTTCATCAGGCCACACAGAGATCCGACCGTTCCCTTTTTAATGGGTCTCAATCAACAACTCAAATCTCAAATCGACTATGTCGTCCGCATGGAACCAGGCGTACAAACGCCTGATGAGACTCTGGAACTGGGCCGTGGGTCGTGCCGGGACACCGGTTGGCTCCTCGTGCAGATCCTTCGCCACTTGGGCATTGCCAGTCGATTCGTCTCCGGCTATTTGATTCAGCTTGTCGCCGACGTGAAATCGTTGGATGGTCCATCTGGTGCCGATCGGGACTTCACAGACCTTCACGCCTGGGTAGAGGCCTATCTGCCTGGAGCCGGGTGGGTGGGACTGGATGCTACGTCCGGCCTGTTGGCCGGAGAAGGACACATCCCGCTGGCCTGCACGCCTCACCCTCTGACCGCTGCGCCTATTAGTGGAGTCATGGAGATTTGCGAAACGACGTTTTCTCATGAGATGTCGGTCACCCGTATTGTTGAAACGCCACGGGTGACGAAGCCCTACAC
>JACDDF010000503.1 GCA_013817135.1 Nitrospirales bacterium | reverse complement strand
ACCTTATAGGGGTTAGGCAGAATCACAGTGCAGACGAAGTCCCTCAAGGTGCTTACGGAGCCTTCGGCTCATTGTCGTAAACAAAACCCATGTGATAGCCCCTGAAATGACCCCGCTGACGAAGGGGATAGCCTTTGCCAGCACTAGCGCGGCACTCTGCTTCGTGAGTCGGATACCGATCCACTTCGCAACCTGCTTTGCGAAATGGTAGATCCCCCATTTCGCTAGCGCCTGCTGTGGAAGGCGTTTCAGCACTTGACCTCCAACACGTTCGGCCAGGTCCCCGAGGATTTTTGCTGCCGTTGCGGCACCGAACATGACACCCACAAAAATTGTGAATCGGAGAAGTGTTTCGTCGTCTGGCTCGGTGCCTTCCTCGAAAAGCTCAGGCCAACCGTGTAGGTACGCCAGTTTCTGCAGAATGACCATAACGTGCCAGAAAAACTGGGTTAAATCAGCGGGAATCGTTCCTGCCATCCACCATCCGCCGGGAAGGCTCACCGTAAATGAACTGGCACTCACCCCCGCCCGATGCCATGCGATGGATGACTTTGCAATCAAAGAGATCGTGGATACTGGAATGCCTGCCTTGGCTGGGGTGGTCTCGATAGCTTTCTGCACCATCTCCTCTGCGAAGTGCTTCGACAGTTCTTTGTTCAGATAGGCTCCCCGATCAATGCGAGCCCCGGGCATGGCCAGAGCGCTACGGAGCACTCGATTCCATACCTCAATCTTTCCGTTATCATCATTCATCTCGGGCTCCTTGATTAAAAGATCCACCTGCGCCGTCGATTCATCGTTTCCTTACCAACCAGTGAGTACCTGCCAGTATCGTAAACAAATGCTCAATCATCTTGCCCACGATTCCTGCATACTTGTCAGGACTGAGAAACACTCCCAACTCTTTCGTAATGGATAAATGCTTAAAGCCAGGTCAGTCTATCCAGCTTTCTGCATTTGGCGGTGCTGAAGCCATTAAGTGTGACACCTCACCCTATACATTTACAATTTTTGATGATGTTCAAAAAGGCCCGCTATTTCACCCGCCCAATCCCAACGGCGGCAAGACGCCCTTTTCCACGGCCAAAGCCGCAGGCGATTTGACTGGCGGAGCGTACGACTAAGTACGTGAGCACGACAAATCGACGAGAACGCCGCTGGCGAAGGCTAAACTCCCGAGCAAGCCATCGAATAGCCTCCAATATGACTGCTATTCAGCAAATCCCTCATTCCTCTCCAAAGCGTCCGACGCCTGCCGTCCTTTCTCCATGGTGGACGCTCTTTCCAACCGGCGGGCCTTGTTTGAGCGCAGCGAGTTGGACCGCTCTCCGGGCTTGCGTCCACCATATTCTGATGAGCCAGGACGGGGCGTCACTGGTTTTGGGTCCTTTTGCCGAAACAAAAGGACCTCGTCTGCAGGGGCGAAACCCTGCATCTACCATACTATTTAAAAATACTCTACGAAAAACTGGAGTTAGAGATTTTCTCAACTAATTAAAAAGAACTCTGGCCCCCCGGAAACTAGTGGTCATGCCCGCGCTCATGTGTATGCCCATGGTCCAGTTCTTCTTTCGTGGCTTCCCGCACACCCACAACTTTAATATGAAAAACTGAGCGCGATACCGGCTAATGGATGACTGATACCGATGGTAACCGCATCCTCCCCTTGCTTCACGACAATCGCTTGCGAGATGCAATCAGACTCCCGTGCGTCAAAGGTCATCCCGATTTCCACGGAATCCTATTGATGGTTGCATCAGCGTTTTTTGGAGGAGGAAGGCGTACGCGCCCTTCGAGAACTCCTCATCATCCCCTTATTTCCCCTGTTAGGAGACCTTTCTTCTCGAAGTTTGTTGACGCAATAGGCGTTGAGGCTCTCTCCCTGACGAAGAGCGTCTATGGCCAAAGCCTTGTGCAGATCCCTGCCAACCCTGACGACGAACTTTCCAGAATATTCTTTTCCCGCCGTGGATGCGGGCAGGGGCTCTCTGTCCTCTTGATAAATCTCGATCCATTCTTCTACCGCTTGGCAAAGTTCCTTATACACTTTGGCCTCATCATCCCCGTGAATCCCACCAAGCATCAGGCCCGGGCATGTTCCCACATAGCACTGATCTTCCTCTGACCATTCCACGATTTTGATGTATTGATCACTCACCTTCATGTCGTCACCTCACGAATGACTTTTTCAACGTCTCGTTCCTGATACTTCTTTGCGTCATGCCCTGGATTTCCACTGATCGTAATCTTTGCTCCGCTGGGGTGTTTGAAATTCCGGTGACTACCCTTTCCCCCACGATCGGCAAACCCGGCTTTCTTTAACCTTAGAATCAGGGATGCAATCTTCTTGGGCATAGCAAAATAGTACTATACTAGTACTAACATTTCAACAAAAGAACTAACATTGGATCATTTGGGTTAAAAGGGAGCACGGAATTAATACCAGGAGGAAATTCGAAGGAAAGGCGCTGGTCGAAAAACCAGCTTCAAACAACAGGAGGGGAAAGCTTTTTCTCGCGATCGGCGGCAAACCAAAGACAGGCATGAATATCATCTTTGGTCAATTCAGGGAAATCACTGATGATTTCGTCCTCGGTCATCCCTGAAGCCAAGTATTCCAGCACATCCGAAACAGTAATACGCATGCCTCTGATGCAGGGCTTCCCACTGCGTTTCCCAGGCTCAATGGTGATGATATCGGCGTAATTCATAGTCAACATGGTATATCGTAGCATCAATAATGACAACACAGTCCCCCTCTTCCTCTTAGGAAATCTTGAATTGTCTTTATTGATAGTTACTCCATAGGTTTTGCACAGCCTTCTTTTTTTCTTAACTCGCTCCCCGACGCCTGCCGTCCTGTCCCCCTAGG
>JACDDF010000502.1 GCA_013817135.1 Nitrospirales bacterium | reverse complement strand
TTCCAATCCAGCAAAGAGTCAAAGAGCGGGGCAAGATCCGGAGCAATGGTTTTCCATTTTTCCCGAAGGGCCGATACCCCATCGGCCTTGACCTGATTCAGAGAATCGGACGAAACCATATAAAAGGCATAGACCTTTTGACCGGCAGCAGGAAAAATTCCCAGAATAGATTTTTTCCCCACATAATACTGGGCTTCCTCAAGTGGTCCTGGTGATTCCAACATGGCAACAAGATAACTGTCGAGATACCGATGAAGCACGGTGGGAATGCCAAGGGCTCCTCGAACCTCCGAAAACGGTCCGTCTGCCCCAACCACCAATTGAGATCCAATCGTAACCGGGCTTCCCCCTATGTCCGCTTGGACACCTGCGATGCCTTTGCCATTCCGGATAAGGGACCGAAAGGTCGCCCCATACCGAAGTCCCTCTGGATTCTCCCGGCGCAGAGCGTCGAGAATGGTGTGATGAACGACATGAGGCCACATCACCAACGCCCGATTGAAAGGCGGCGGCAACATCGCATAGTCAATGGTACAGAGCCGCGTTCCTCCACTTCGACGGAAATGAAATAATCTCACCGGTTTGTAGGCATGAACCGGCAGTTGGTCTAATAGGCCAAGCCCCTGAAGAATTTCCTGTCCATTGGGTTGAAGAATTTCCCCCCGCAAACCCTGTGGGGGCCCCGAAGCCTGTTCCAGAACGATATTGGCAATCCCTTTCCTGGCTAAGATAAGACCCAGGACAGCTCCCCCGCCACCAGCGCCGATGATCAGAACCTGTGTGTGTAGATCCACGACTAATACCTTTTGAATACCTTCACGAAAAAAATTCGACCTGTTCCCGGACAACCAGGGTGACCGAGAAACCGGGTTTTCAGCATTCCGATTGCACGAATCGATCATCCTCCGGCGGGAAGGAAGAGGTCAGGATTCGGAAAAAATTGACTGAAAAAGGTCGTCAGACTCTTCCCAGGCTGGGGGATAGGTACTCGACAACCATTGCCGAAGATACACTTTCTGCTCGGAGGACAACATGGATTTGATTTGGTGGGTCCGTCCTTGAAGCGGCTGAAGAAATCCAACCCCTTTTTCGGGATCTAACGTGGCCGTTCGAACATACACCGTCGTATAGACGAGTGGCTTGCTCTCATCGCCATCCCCTTGAAGCCAGACGGAAATATATTTATCCATCTGCAAGCCCGAACTATCCAGGGCCGGGTCCGTATCATGAAACAACTCGTTTTCGGTCTGCTCCAGGGGTACGGCCCCTTCAGCTCGAAACAAAAAATTATGCTTCCACATGAAGAATTTCCTTTGGATTAACAGTCAAACCAGGTATGATAGTGTCAAGTGGTTTACGACAATGTCAAGACAGATCATCCCATCATCATCATATGGCATTGGGCAGGGATCATTCATTCATACTCATCACTGAAAATCGACGCAGGACTAGATAAAATCCAGCAGGTTTATTATTCTTACGCTGTCTAAGAATTAGGATGGATGTGTGGTACGGACATGGTAGGGTATCGGCAGCAACATCCCTCTCCCGTCACAGCATAGACGCTCATCTGATATTCACTATCTATACATGGAGGTTCCACGAGTGAAGACACAAGCCAAGTGGTTTATCATGGTGTTCATTGCCATCCTAGGGATCGGAGGATGTCAGGGGGCCGGGCAGACCGTGAATTTTAATCCCCATGCCTTCCCGTCCACAATGAAGGCCCCGACCAATCATCACGAAGATCTGACCATTTTGGTTGAACCGTTTCAGGATAAACGGGCGCAGAAATCTCGGATTGGTTCCCGCACGCATTTTTGGGGAGGTGCAACTCACTTTAATGCCTGGAATGGGAACCTCGGCGAGGGGATGGCGGATCTTGCCCTGGAATACCTTCAACAGGAAAAATGGCAAGCCTACCGGGCTAAAACATCTGAAACTGCTGAGGGAAGTGCTCCGGCCGATGTCACCCTGACAGGCGACATTTTGGTCTTGGAGACGAATGCGAAAAGCGGCTTTGGCTTTACGGATATTGAGGTCAAAATGCGCGTGGCCTTTGAAGCGAAAAATGCAGCGGATGGCAGCACTGTCCGGATGGTGCTCGGCGCGAATGGAACCGACAGCGTGGTGACGTTCAATCCCAAAGATGTGGAAGAACTCACAAATCATGTCGCCAAAGACTTGTTCACCCAATTATTTCAAGATCTGACAGTCCAAGATCGGGCATTTCATTTAAAATCTGAAAAATTATAAGATGACGGCTCTTTTTTCATATCCCCGGTCGTTCCCTCTTCACCTGCTAGGTGTCAAGGACCAGGTTTGTCGTCAGGAGGTGAATCGCCACTAAACATGATCGTATCCTCACACGGAGTAGAAAAGTTCTCCGACTTCATTCTAAGAAGCGAACGATTACGCTCTCATGGACTATTTATTTTTTTTTACTGTCTTCATGGGTCGCTTCACTTGGAAAAGGAGTCGTCGATGGAAACTACTGGTACTGAATCCTCTGTCCCTCAAGCAAATATTTTAATTGTTGAGGACGAGGAAGGCCCGCGGGAGGCTTTAAAAGTAATTCTTTCTCCCTATTACAATCTCTTTACGGTTAATCGGGCTGAAATTGCGCATCAAATTCTTAAAACCCACCCCATTGATCTCATCACCCTCGACTTAAAACTCCCTGATCTGTCCGGAAACGATCTTCTTTCTCAGATTCGGAAAGACGGGAAAGATGTGGATGTCATCATCATCACGGGATATGGAACACTCCAATCTGCCATCGAAGCCATCCGCCACGGGGTGGCCGCCTATATTCTCAAACCGTTCAATGTGTCCGAGTTGCTCGACACAATTAAAAACACTCTCGATCGCCGTCGCCGATATTCCTCC
>JACDDF010000023.1 GCA_013817135.1 Nitrospirales bacterium | reverse complement strand
GGCTGCGAATCGGTCGGCTGCAAATTCCCGACGGCGGGACCACCAGCTAATCGGAATCATCGCCAAAACCGAGAGAACGATTTGCAAAGCGATATACACTCCAAATCCTAGAGCCTCATTACGTTCAGCCACCTGCCGATAAATAAATCGGCTAATAAAGTAGACAAATGTATTCATCAGGCCTGCCAACACGGTTGTGGTAAACATATCCCCGTTATAGACATGACCCATTTCATGAGCAAGGACTGCTCGAACTTCGCCTTCATTCAGATTGTTGAGGAGGCCCGTTGAAACGGCTACCATTGAATTGTTTTTGGTTGGTCCGGTGGCAAAGGCATTGGGATCCGGTGATTCATAAATCCAGACTTCCGGCATGGAAAGATTCAGTTTTCCTGAAATTTTCTGGACAGTTTCATACACCAATCTTTCAGCCGGGGTTCGTGGTTCTGTAATTTGCGTACAGTCAATAAAGGCCCTGGCCATTTGTTTGGAGAAGGCCAAACTGATAAAGGCACCTCCAAATCCGATGACAAAGGCCCATAACAGGTCCTGTTGGGCAAATGATCCACGGAGATCGATTCCGAAGGCCGGCAGGATCATCTCAGATAACACGGTGAACGAGATTGAGAGGGTGATAAAGATGAGGATATTGGCAATCAGTAATAAACCAATTCCTTTAAATTTTTTCATAGACAGTCTCCCTTAAATGTTCCACATCTGCTGGTGGAAAAACGCTAATGTGTTCGACTTCATGAATGATTTGATGTTCTCTTCACGATTGTCCTAAAAAATGACTCTTATGGGTCAACATGTTGGAAGATAACACCTTTTTCTTGAGAGTCAAGAGTAGGAAAGACGTGACCCTCGTCTGAAAAACCGTTATGATATCTTTCCAGATGAAGCGATTATTTTTCATAGGTATTCGTTCTGAGTTTTATTATACACGATTGATATTGGGTCTTGTTGGGGTGATGGGCTATTGGAGTTTTTCCGATGGTCTCTACGCTCAAACGTCAGAGTCTTCCCTGCCTTCGGTGGAGGAACCTTTCGGACAACAGGTGATGATCAGTATGGAAAGTTATGCCTATACGCCATCTGAAATTGTGGTGAAAGCGGGTATACCGCTGACACTGACTCTGAGTAATGAGTCTTTTTTGGTTCCTCACAATTTTTTGCTGGATGATCCCAGCGGCATCCGTCTGGTGGATGCGGATATTTCCAGCGGCGATACTAAAGCCGTCACCCTCACCTTGACCGAGCCTGGCATCTATACATTTTATTGCAATAAACAGCTCCTGTTCTTTCCCACGCATCGTGAGCAAGGGATGGAAGGCCGTCTCATCGTCCGCTAGCCCATGCGCCTTTCTCCATCGGATCAACATCTCCTCGGTGACGTGCTCAAACGGGTTTCCCGCTCATTTTATTTAACCCTCGCCATTCTGCCTCGCGCCGTTCGCTCGCAAATTGGTCTGGCCTACTTGCTGGCCAGGGCAGCAGACACAATCGCCGATACGGGGGACTTAGAGGATGGGGTCCGCCTGGAATGTTTACGTCTTTTAAAGGGGCAGTTGTGGGGAAGCGTCCCTGATGTGGCGCAGATCCAAAAAATCCAGGGGCAAGTCCTTACCCAACAATCCAATCCCGATGAGCGTCGCTTATTGGAAGAATTAGAGGGGTTTTTCCGAATTTACCAAAAATTCAGTCCAACCGACCGGTCTCAAATGGCGCAGGTTCTTTCAGTACTGATTGGAGGAATGGAATTTGACCTCCACCAATTTCCGCAAAAAACGGATGGGCAGGCGGTACGAGCGTTACAGGCGATTCACGATTTTGAATATTACACGTATGCGGTTGCGGGATGCGTGGGAGAATTTTGGACAAAGATGGTGTGCAGTCACCTACCGGGATTTCGTGGGTGGGATCAGGCCTGCATGATTCCCTTAGGCATTCGCTATGGGAAGGGGTTGCAGATGGTGAATATTCTCCGGGATTTGCCACGGGATTTGAGAAATGGGCGGTGTTATATCCCGACAGTGTTGCTGGATCAGGTGGCTCTCGCTCCCCATCAGCTTCTCGATGAAACCTCTGTTCAGGCATTTCGCCCCCTCTTCAGAAAATTGATTCAAGAGGCTCGAGATCATTTAGATCAAGGTTGGCGCTATACGATGGCCATCCCTCGCATGGAGATTCGCCTGCGTTTGGCCTGCATGTGGCCGATTTTGATCGGGATCCGTACTTTGCAACAATTGTCGGTGTCACCGCTTGTGCTGAGTCCGAACTCACCCATCAAAATTGCACGGAGCGATGTCTATCAAATCGTGGCCTCCACGGGACTCACCGGTGGCTGTGCCACTGTGGGCACGGCCTATTGGGGATATTGGCGGAAGCGTATTATCTAATTTATTCTTGTTTCGGTGAGAGAAGTTTTTCCCCCTTGAGAAAGACTCCGTAAATGGCCTGAGTCGGACAGGCATCCAGACAGAGACGGCACGATTCCATGCATCGTGACGAATCGAACTTGTAGGGAGGAGTCGAGAGCCAGGCTCCCGTCGGACAAATTGGAATACAGATCGCATTATGGGTGCAACGGTCCGGATGTCGGACCAAGTGGTCTCTTCTTACCATCATAGGCTTTACTCCTTCAAAAAGGGCTCCGGAAAACATTTCAAGCATATTCATTGTGATTGATGATTCTCCATCTCCCATTGTTTGACTAATTCCTGAATGCGCGCTTTGAGCTCAGGAATTCGATCAAGATTGTTATCAATCGCGTTGAGAATATTTTCTAATCTGGCCATGCGTCCAAGCTCCTGATCCAGGCGTGTCAGGTGATCATATTCGGTAAACGCGCCCGCATGAATGGGCTCCAGATGTGGACGAGCGGACATGAGTCCCGCTGTGACCATTTGCGGTTCGTCATGCACGGGTGGTGCGACAACAAAGCGGCCTTCAGATAATAAAAGGACTTTGTGGGGAACTTGTCCGGGAATAGGAATGACCTGCTCAATTGTGGCTCCAATGCCCTGTTCCCAGGAGGAGAGCCAGCCCGGAAAGGACTTTAAAAAGGCTACTTTCCGTAAGTTGGCTTTCCATTTTTCTTCATTGCCCATAAGATGAAGACCGTGTGCCAGGTTGTGGCGCCAGGGTTATGAGACCAGTGGTTTCTTTGTGAGAAGACAAGGCCTTAAGATTTGATTGTGAGTAATGAACCATTTTTCCCTGGCATCAGGAGTCGTTCCACGATTTCTCCTTTGCCGATGTGGCGCTCCATGATTTCGGTGACATCAGCTTCCTGGCCAACCCAATACCAGACACCTTCGGGATAGATGACGACGCTTGGTCCATACTCACATTGGTCCAGACAGCCGGCTTTGTTTGCCCGGACAATGCCTTTTAACCCTAACCGCTCGACTTCTTTTTTGAAGAACGCATGTAATCCGACAGAACCCAAGGCTGCGCAACACCCTCGGGGATCTCCCTTTGGCCGTTCATTGACGCACACGAAAATATGATGGGTAAATTTACTCATAATCTTTAAATTTTCATCAAAAGAACCGAAAAGGAAATGGGGAAATAAAGAGCCGATCTTACCTGAGGGTTCCAGAAGCTGTCCAGGTCACCGGGCTATATTGACGAGAGAACCCTCGTATTCATTGAACAAAATGTACCTGATTGATTCACCAGGGTGCCGGCCGAATGCAAGGCTTGCAGAGAGGCAAAGGGGATAAAATTATGGTGATTGGGGTCCCGAAAGAAATCAAGGATCATGAATTTCGTGTAGCACTGACTCCTCATGGTGTGAAGGAATTGTGTGGTCGTGGGCATCGGGTAGTGATTCAACAGGGAGCCGGGGAGGGGAGTGGGTTTGGGGATGACCTCTATCGGCAAGCTGGTGCGGTTCTGTCCCCAACGGCACAAGCCACCTATGGAGATGCCCAACTTATTGTGAAGGTGAAAGAGCCGCAGTCCGAAGAATGGCCTTTTATACGAAAAGATCATGTTGTTTTTACCTACTTGCATTTGGCTGCCTCCAAAGACTTGACAGAGGCTCTGCTGAGTATAGGGTGCGCGGGCATCGCCTATGAAACGACTGAGGATGCAAAAGGACAATTTCCGCTCTTGTATCCCATGAGTGAAATTGCTGGACAAATGTCGGTCCAAATTGGGGCACATTTTTTGGAAAAACAAGGTGGAGGTTCCGGGGTCATGTTAGGTGGAGTGGCCGGAGTTCCCCCAGGAGAGGTCGTCGTTCTGGGATCCGGGGTTGTGGGTGCCTCAGCCGTGAAAATTGCATTAGGCATGGGAGCCAAAGTCACGGTGTTAAGTCTGGATCTATGGCAGTTACGCACCCTGGATGATCGCTATGCTGGTCGTCTTGTCACGGTTGCGTCCAACCAGTCAATGATTCACCATTTCCTCACCCGCGCGGATCTGGTCATTGGAGCCGTGTATCTCCCTGCGGCGCGAACGCCTCGGGTGATCACGAGATCCATGATTTCTGCCATGAAACCCGGATCAGTTCTTGTCGATGTTTCGGTTGATCAGGGCGGGTGTGCGGAGACGACCCATCCGACCACGCATAGCGATCCGGTCTATGTTGTCGATGGTGTCGTGCATTATGCCGTTGCAAATATTCCTGGGATTGTGCCGTATACATCGACTTTAGCCTTGACCAACGCCACGCTACCTTTTATAGTCCAGCTTGT
Source organism: Nitrospirales bacterium (assembly GCA_013817135.1). GTDB lineage: Bacteria > Nitrospirota > Nitrospiria > Nitrospirales > UBA8639 > Nitrospira_E. The sequence continues at coordinate 7,496 of JACDDF010000023.1, read as the reverse complement.
TGAAGAAGGGTTGGAAGGTTCCCTGCGTAACCATCCTGGTTTACGAAGTGGATTGAGTGTGTTTCATAGTCGCGTGACATGCCAAGCCGTTGCCGATGCCCATGGGTTACCGTATGAGCCTCTTCCTTCTTGACAGTAGTTTCGTAATGATCGGGGCGTAGCGCAGACCGGTAGCGCACCGCGTTCGGGACGCGGGGGTCGGAGGTTCAAATCCTCTCGCCCCGACCAGTTATCAATATTCCACTGGTCGGTTTTCTCCTACAGTGGTTTTCTGTTTTACATATCCATCTACAGCGAGAATGTCTTACACCAAAGAAATTTGGGAGACATTCGTCCTGGAGGGTACGAAACCTTAAAGACAGGTGGGACCATAAATGACCAAGGATGGTTGTGTCGTGAATGAAGAGGATCTCTGTCTCTTCGAAAAAGGGACAAATTGGTCAGATGGATAGTCTAGAATTCATAGGGGGAGTCGTCGGTCTGTGTATCGCAAGTGTCGCGCTCTGGTCTGTTCGGCGACTTCATCAAGAGGTATTACGCCTGAAGCGTGAGCAATATTCCCTTGAGCAGAAAGTGGGCGCACTTTCTGGAAAGATTGAATCTGCCATAGAACCTTTACGCATCCAGACGGCGCTATTGGCTCGAGGCCAACGCGTCTCCGATACGTTGATTAGAAATGGCCAACTGTATCACGAGATTGGGGGCGCTGATGCAGCCAAATGGCTGGTGCAATCTTCCCTTTCATCGAATGTTTTTGTGTTGGATGTCCGCACTAATGCGGAATATGCTAAGCAGCGAATTCCTGGAGCCAAACTCATTCCTGTTGAGGATTTAGAAATGCGGTATCAGACGGAAATCCCGATTGAATCCGATAATGTCTTGGTGTATTGCGCAGGTGGTGATCGGAGTCGGCTGGCCTGCGATTTTCTGAGTCGACAGAATTATCCCAATGTCTTCCTCTTGAAAAATGGATTACAAGGGTGGACGGGACCCATGGAAGGGGATTCGAGTGGATCCCTCATTCAAATATCGTCTAAATCACGGGTGTCTTCACCTTCTATTGGATAGATCCAATTATTCATCGTTTGGGGAATGCGAATTATGCCGTCAGATTTAATTGTCCTGAATGTGATAGGTCCATTTCGGGAGCCACGCGAGCCAGCCTTTTCCTACGATTATTCCATTCAACGACCTGATTGGGCAACCGCACAGGGAGTCAGAGTGAAGGTCTCGATTGAACTGGAACTGGACTATTTGAAAAAATCGATCCTGGCCATCGCAGGTGGATCGATTGGGCAACAGCTTCGGATCAATCAAATCCTTTCACGAGCAATTTCGGATAAAAAACTTGAGATTGCTGACGCGGATGGATTGCTGGCTGATCGACGGGATGTGATGATAGGGCCTTTTGCCGATGACTCCATTTCTCTGTTTCGGCTGCTTGATGAGTGGATGAAGGCAGAGCAGACTGTCCTGCGGAAGTCTATCCAGGATAAGACAGGTCTCTGAGAGTCAGGGGCTTGAGGAGGTAAGAGAACCTTCGTCTCTTCGCGCATCACTGTGTTAGAAGACCCGTTGATAGCGTTTTGAATAGACGCCGGTGTCGTCTTCGCCGAATCCCAGGGACGCACGCTCTGGGGAGTTTTTGTTGTACAGGTCAATCGCATAGTGGCCGCGAACATTTTCCATAGCCACTTCGTACGGAATGGAGCTGGGATAAAACTCTCCAGGGGCATGAGCCCCTCGGCCTAAGGCCTTGGCTGATTCGGTCACGCCGTATTGTACATCCGAAAAAATATAGATATCGGCAATGGCGAATTCACCGAGTTTGTCTCCCGGTGTGGTGGGGGGCAAAAGGGTGTCTAGCGATTTTTCCCGACGGGCTTTTTGGAAATATTGCAACAGCGCGACGACCTGACTATCTGTGGTGGCCGAGGGAACGAGAATCGTGATGGCTTTCATGTCTGCCATGGTTCCTGTGGCCTCATATGTGGGGACGAGATCAGTCGATACGCTGTTGTGGAGGCTTACCGGAGTATCGGGGGTCGCCCTGGTTCCCTGGTTGGGTAGATTTTTCGATTTAGGGATGATCAACGTGACAAACAGCCATAAACCAAAAATGACGCCAAAAACCACGATAAGGGGGTGGATGCCTACTCGTCGACCCTCTGTCGGTTCTTCTTCTTCCTCTTGGCTCACGTTTTCGCTCCTTTGATGCTTTCGGAAGTCTGTGGAGCTTGACGCTCCAGGTGTTTGGCTTCGTCCCACCATTTGTCGAGCTGCGGAAGTGTATAGTCGCGAAGATCCTTCCCTTCCAACGTAGCTTGTGATTCCACGAAATGAAACCTGGAGATAAATTTATTGGTGGCGCGGCGTAATGCCTCTTCAGGATTGACTCGAAGGAACCGGGAGACATTAACTAACGCAAAGAACGCATCGCCTAACTCTTCTTCGATGGTGTGTTGAACCGGCAGGTTCGGTGGCCGAAGAGTCCCTTCCGGAGACCGTGGAATACTTTCGGCAACGGCCGCATATAATTCATTCAATTCTTCTTGGAATTTTTCCAAAGCCGGCTCAATCCTCTCCCAATCAAACCCTCCACGAGATGCCCGTTTTTGAACTTGAAAGGCCCGCTGGAGCGCTGGAGCAATTTTGGGAACCCCCTGTAAAAGTGACTGAGGTCCCGGTTGAGTGGCTTGTTCTTGTTGTTTGAGTTGATCCCATTGCCGGCTCACATCTTGTGCTGTTGTGATAGGAGTAGGATCGGTGGTCTGTTGGAAAACGTGTGGGTGGCGTCGAATGAGTTTATCGGCTAAACCGTTGGCCACATCATCGAATGAAAATTGGTTCTGTTCTGAGGCAATTTGTGTATGAAACACGATCTGAAGTAAGAGGTCTCCTAATTCTTCCTTGAGGGCGGAAGGCTTCCCGGTATCTATGGCCTCCAGCACCTCATACACTTCCTCAAGAAGATGAGGTTTTAAAGATTGGCTGGTTTGTTCACGGTCCCAAGGGCAGCCGTCCGGTCCGCGCAATCTTGACATGATTGCCTGTAAATCTGACAAACATTTTGTCGGAGGAGCGGAGGGAGAAGGTTCTGAGGATGGTTGATACATGAAACTTCCCAAAAATATGAGTATGGCGCGAGGGCATTATACCCGTTTTCTTTCTCAGTGTAAGTCCTTGATTCTTGATAGAGCCCATTGGTTAGTGCTACTGTTTTCCCACTAGAGGAGGTGTTCGATGAGCGAGGAAGAACAAGGGTTCGTAATTCGGGATAAACGGGGGCGATCGGAGCCAGAGGCTTCCACGCCCCCAGAGCCAAAGACTCCAGCGGCGCAACCGGTTTCTTCCGCCGAGTCCTCCCATGCCCCACATCCTCCATTGTCATTTTCATCGTTTGTTTTCTCTCTCGGAACCTCTTCTCTCATACTGATGGGAGAGACTTTGGATCCTCAACAACCCCCACCTCCCATGAATCTTCCACAAGCCAAGGAAATTGTGGATATCTTATCCTTGCTGGAAGAGAAGACCAAAGGGAATCTGTCGTCTGAAGAAGCGTCCGTCTTAGGAGATATGCTCTACACCCTGCGGATGAAATATGTCAGCTTAACGTCAGGTAAGGGCAGTATGGTTTCTCCCTAATTGCTGGCGAACCCTCTTCCTTCCCACAAACTTCCAGTCGAGTGCTTCTCATTTCGGCTTTAGGCAGACAGGCAGATCGAACGTTGGTATGTGGTCGCGTCTTGCGAAGTTCCCGTTCTTGATCAATAATGATCATAGTTGCCTGGCCCTTGGGTGTTATTCTCCGACTGACATGCCGTGAACCTTCTCTCAGAACCAGTCACTGAATCCCGGAAGTTTCCTCGAACTGGGCCACCGTCTGTGTCCATCGAGTCGGGTATTCCCTCTCACAGTTCTTCATCGAAACAGAAACGTCATCATTATAGGCCTGTCTGGATTGTGCTGGTCTTACTCCTACCCTGTCTGGCCCTCACCCTCTATTACGCGCGGTATGGCTTATCAGGCCCCCTGCAACCGGATTCGATTCTTCCGAGCCCCAGCTATGCCCTGGTGCTTTTTTTGGTGTACCTGGATAGCGTGGGCTTGGTGGCGCTCACCCTTCTTTTGTCTCGAAATTTAATTCGGGCTTTTTTCGAAAAGCGTCATAAGCTGATGGGGAAGGGGTTCCGGTCAAAGTTGGTCGCGGCCTTTATCGGCTTTGCGCTGATTCCCACCGTGCTGCTGGCTTTGGTGGCCAGTGGGGTCATCAGCGAAGTCATCGACGTGTGGTTTAATGATCAGATTATGCATGTCTTACGGGATTCGGAAGAAGTCGCCCATCTCTATCAAGAGGAACGAGAGTCACTGACAGCCGATACGGCGCGCGCCATTAGCAAGGAAATTTTCCGCGAAGATATTATAAAACCGGAACATCGGGAATTATTGCGAGCCATCATGGCCCGCATGCAACAGGAATATCATCTAGCGGGCGTGGAGGTGTTTTCGCCAAAAATGGAAACCTTGGCCCGTATAATGGATCCCAAGTTGTCTGATGCGGTGTTGAGCCTTCCTGTGGGGCAACTGGTGCTGCATGTGTTGGATACGGGTCAGCCCATGTCTTCGGCCCAGGAAGCTCCGGTGGGGAAACTTATTCGGGCAGCGGCGCCGATTCGAGGAAATGGTCAAACTGACCGGGTGTTTGGCGTCGTGGTGGTGTCGTCCTATGTGCCGGAAGCCTTGGTGATGAAAATGGATGGGATTGCCAAACAATTCGAGGAATATCGGCAGATCCTATCCATGAAAAATCCGATCAAGGGTGGAGCCTATTTATTTGTGGCCGTGGTAACCGTGCTGATTTTATTTGGCGCCACCTGGTTTGGATTTTATGTGGCCCGAGGGATTACGGTTCCCATTCAACGATTGGCTGAAGGAACCGAAGCGGTAGCCAGGGGTAATTTGGATGTGAATATCGACGTCAAGGCGACGGATGAAATCGGAACCTTGGTCCAGTCGTTTAATCGCATGACGGCCGATCTGCGTACCAGTAAATCCAGTTTGGAAGAAGTGAATATGTCGCTTGTACGATCCAATGTGGAGATCGATCAACGTCGGGCCTACACCGAAGCGGTGGTGGAAACCATTGCGGCCGGAGTGTTATCGATTGATATGGCTGGTCTGATTTCTACCTTTAACCCCTCCGCAGAGCGGATTATGGGGGTGAAGGGAGACGATGTGCGGGGACGACCGGTCCATGAAGCGTTCAAGTCCTTCAATCTGCAATTGTTTCAGAAAGCCTATGACCAGATGCTCCAGGAACAGACGGAGAGTGTGTCCATGGATGGCCAGATGGAAACACCCAATGGCCGCCTCTTGACCGTAGGCCTCAATATTTCCAGAATGCAGAACGAGGCCGGTTTGGACCTGGGCTTTGTGTTTGTCTTTGAAGATCGGACCGAATTTATTAAGGCGCAGAAAACTGCGGCCTGGCAGGAAGTAGCGCAACGCATTGCTCACGAAATTAAGAATCCGTTAACCCCGATTCAATTGTCTGCCCAACGATTGCGAAAAAAATACGCTGAAAAATCTACAGGGTTTGATGAAATTTTCGATCAAGCCACCGGCATCATTATTAGCGAAGTCACACGGTTAAAGGGGATGGTCGATGAGTTTTCGAAATATGCCAGAATGCCGCTTCCTCAGATGCGGAAGACTTCGCTTCATGACATTATTGAGAAAGTGATTTCCCTCTATACGGGGGCTCATCGGGATATTGAATTTATTGTCAAATTAGATGAAGGCCTTCCGGCCCTGAATTGTGATCCGGAGCAGATGCACCGGGTGTTGGTCAATTTATTCGATAACGCGATTCAGGCCATGAATGATCACGGCCGTCTTTGGGTGACGACGGAGTGCGATTGGCGGCGGCATCGGGCCGTGGTGAGAGTGGCAGATGAAGGGATAGGTATTCAGCTGGATGACCACAAAATGTTGTTCGTGCCGTATTTTTCAAAAAAGCGAACGGGAACAGGGTTGGGATTAGCGATTGTGCACCGTATAATCTCCGATCACAATGGTACCATTCATGCGGAGAATCATCATCCCAAAGGTGCGTTATTGACATTCGAATTGCCGTTGTAGGGGAGGGGAGCGTCAGTGGCTGGACTGTCTTTTCTCCGGAAGGGTCGTCTTGCGAGACACACGTGAGGGACCACTCATTACACACCCGATGGAGGTCGTATTGTGGCCGAGACCATTTGTCTAATTGATGACGAACCAGCCATTCTCAATACCTTAAGCAGCATTCTTGAGGATGAAGGCTATCAAGTACTGGTGGCGAAGAGCGGCCTGGAGGCGCTCAAGATTGTCCGGAGTGAGGTTCCAGACCTAGTCATTTTGGATATCTGGATGCCTGAAATGGATGGGCTGGAGACGTTGAAGCGATTGCGTACCCAGTTTCCCAACATCTTAGTCGTGATGATGTCCGGGCATGGATCCATTGAAACGGCCGTCAAATCCACAAAATTGGGCGCCTATGATTATTTAGAAAAGCCCTTAGACTTAGAAAAAGTCACCATTTTGGTGCGAAATGCCTTGCACCAACGCAAGCTGGAAGAGGAAAACCTGAATCTCAGGATTCAGGTGGAGCGGCGATTTGAATTGGTGGGGTCTTCTCCGGCTATGGAGCGGCTGCGCGAACTGATTGCGATGGCGGCTCCAGCCAATAGTCGTGTGTTGATTGCCGGGGCAAATGGGACAGGGAAGGAACTTGTCGCCCGTGCGATTCATTTGCAGAGCCCACGGCATAATCGTTCCTTTGTGGAAATCAATTGCGCGGCCATTCCGGAACCGTTGATCGAGAGTGAATTATTCGGTCATGAAAAAGGGTCCTTCAGCGGCGCCAGCTCCATGAAACGTGGCAAGTTCGAGCTGGCGGACGGGGGAACCTTGTTTTTAGATGAAATTGGAGACATGAGTCTGGCCACGCAAGCCAAAGTGTTGCGTGCCCTTCAAGAGCAACAATTTACACGGGTTGGCGGAACAAAACTCATCAATGTCCAGGTCCGGGTCATTGCCGCATCCAATAAAGATTTGTCGGAAGAGATTGGAAAAGGGACCTTCCGTGAAGATCTCTATTACCGGTTAAATGTTCTGCCGATTGTAGTTCCGACTCTCAGGGAGCGTCGTGACGATATCCCCGAACTCGCACAGCATTTTTTGCGATTGCATTCTGAAGAACAGGGCATGAAACCGAAAGAGTTTAATCCGCAAGGCATGGAGGCGTTGCAACGGCATGATTGGCCGGGAAATATTCGGGAACTCCGGAATTTGATTGAGCGATTATTAATTATGGTGCCGAAGGCGGTCATTGATGCGGCGGATGTTGAGATGTTTCTCCAGGGTCGGGCGCCAAGCGGGGTGCCCTCCCTGGCCGTGGGCACCAACTATGACTCACTCCGGGAAGCCCGCAATGCCTTTGAGCGTGAAGTCATTTC
>JACDDF010000022.1 GCA_013817135.1 Nitrospirales bacterium | reverse complement strand
CGTACACGTGCGTGCGCATGGTGCCCGGCCAGGGAAGTCATCCGTTCGATGCGCTGGTGCGGCCGCTGCATGGCTACGCCGAACAGGCAGGTCTGTCCGCGTTCGATCTGGGGGAACGTCTGCTTAAAGAGCCACAGACCCTTTCCGAATGCCTAGAGAAGAATGTCGCGAAAGGACTGCAGGGAAAGGGCCTGGTGGTGTTTCTGGACCAGATGGAAGAAGTGTTTACCGTTCGTGACATGGCCCAGGCCCATGCCTTTCTCTCGGCACTGTACCAGGCCGCTCATGAGGCGGACGTGCGCGTCATCGCCACCATCCCCAGTGATTTCCTTTCCCACTGTTACGACCTCCCCGAAATGCTGACCGTCATCAATGGGACAGGCCACATGGCCCTTGGTCCCGCCGATGCCATCAGTATCCGCGAGATGGTCCGACAACCGGCACGATGCGCGGGGCTTATCATCTCCGACAGCCTGGTTCGGCGGATGGCACAAGAGGTGGGATTGGAGTCCGGCAGTTTACCCCTGCTGGCGTTTGCGCTGGAACAACTCTTCGACCGACGAACCGGCAATGAGCTTACCAAGGCGGCTTTTGATGACGACCTGAGCGGGTTGAAGGGGGCTATTGGCCTGCACGCCAGTAACGTGGAGAAACGCATCGCTCAATTAACCGACGCCGAACCCCAGGACGTCATGCCCAAGGTCTTTGCTCCCCTGGTCGTCACGATGAGTGAAGGGCAACTCACCAGAAGACGTGTGTGCGGAAGGAGTCGTATGAGGCTCGATTGGTGCCGGTGGTTGATTTGCTCATCAAGGAACGATTGCTTCAGGGGGAAGAAGGTGAGGGGGCCGTGAGCCTGGTCTCCATCGCGCATGAAAAGCTCTTTCAGGCCTGGCCAAGCTTAGAGAAGTGGGTATCGGACAATCAGCAGGACCTGTTCACGCTCCGGCAGGCCGACATGCAAGCCGGGGAATGGGAACGGCAGGAATACGACACGAATTTTCTCTGGCCTGTCGACCGGCTGAAAGCCCTGCAGGGCATCATCGCGCGGTTTGGCAAGGAGGCCGTCAAGGAGCGGGTGCACCGGTACGCGGCTCCACAGGATTGCCTTATCGAGCGCCTCAATGAGACAACCCTCGGTCATCAGGAGCGGTTGACCATTGGCCAATACCTGGCAGGTCTTGGCGACCCCCGGCCAGGGGTGGGGGTGAAAGATAGACTGCCGGATATTGCATGGATTCAGATTCCTGGTGGGAAAATACAACTGGATAAAATCGACCATGTGTTCACGGTCAAACCCTTTCAATTGGCCAAAATACCCCGTGACGAACGCGCAGTTTCAGGCTTTCATCGACGATGGAGGTTATGAAAATGAGGAATGGTGGAAGGGAATTAAGGAGGAAAAGCCACGTGAACCCACCTGGCAGGAACCCAATTCGCCAAGGGAAATGGTCTCTTGGTACGAGGCGGTGGCCTTTTGCCGTTGGCTCAGTGCCCACACAGAGCAGACCATTCGTTTGCCCACCGAATGGGAGTGGCAGCAGGCGGCTACCGGCGGGAACCCAGACAACGAGTATCTGTGGGGGAAGGAATGGGATGCGGCACGATGCAATAGTGTTGAAAGCCGGCTGAATCGTACGACGCCGGTTGGCATCTATCTCCAAGGGGCGACCCTGCAGGGGGTGCTTGATATGGCCGGGAATGTGTGGGAATGGTGCCTGAACACCTCTGATAATCCTCAGTGCCCCCAGTCAGTGCATCTGGACGATTCAAATACCCAGCGGGTGATCCGTGGCGGTTCCTGGAACTTCCTCATCCCGGAGCTCTTGCGACCATCACTCCGGGAGAGGGGCACCACTGTCACCCGGCTCAACTTCCTCGGCTTTCGTCTTGCCCAGGACATCCCCTAACCCTTTCCCCTGTATCCTTTTACTCTTTTCTCTTTCTTGTAGAGACGCGCTGGCGGGGCGTCTAACTTGGATGGCTGGACGACGAACGATGAAGACGACGTTCCACCGGAACGTTGCTACAGGAGCGGAACCTCTGGGATGGATGGTATTCCGGTAGAGGCGCCCCGGTGGGGCGTCTATCTTGGATGGCTGGACGAAGTGTGGTACAAGTGGCCGTTCCACCGGAACGCCGGTACAAGAGAGGAATTTTTGGGAAAGGTGGTGTTCTTGGTAGAGGCGCCCCGGTGGGGCGTCTATCTGGGATGGTCAGAGGACGCACGGTGAAGACGACGGGTCACCGACCCGCCTCTACAGGAGAAGAATGTACCTAAGAGGAATCTTATTTAGGGGGTGTTCAAAGAGATCCTTATCCCGTCCCAAAACTGCAGGGATGAGGGAGGGAAATTTCCTTACACGTCCAGATTGTCAGCCAGCCCGGCATTGGCCATGAGGAATTCGTACCGGGCTTCTGTGCGTTTGCCCATCAAATCCTGAAAGGTCCGGTCGGTTTGCAGTTCATCAAGCAGTTCGACTTTGAGTAAGCGACGAGTGGCGGGGTGTAAGGTGGTGACTTTGAGCTGTTGAGGAAACATTTCCCCCAAGCCTTTAAAACGGCTAATGGTGGGATGGGCGTTGCTGCGGGCCTCGGATACGATCCGCACTTTTTCCTCATCGGTGCCGGCCCAGTGGACTTCTTTCCCGATTTCAATTCGGTAGAGAGGCGGTTGGGCAATGTAGACATGGCCTTGTCGGATCAGATCAGGCATGTGCCGGAAGAAAAACGTCAGCAACAGTGTGCTGATGTGATAGCCGTCAATATCGGCATCCATCAATAGGATGATTTTATGATACCGGAGTTTTTTGAGATCAAAGTCTTTGCCGACTCCACAGCCCAGGACTTTTACGACATCGGCCAGCTCTTTGTTTTCAACCACTTTGGCCAGACTGAGCTCTTCCGTGTTCAGCACCTTTCCCCGAATGGGAAGAATGGCCTGATTTTTTAAGTCACGGCCTTGTTTGGCCGTCCCGCCTGCGGAGTCGCCCTCGACGATAAACAGTTCGCTGATGGTAGGATCGGTGCTTTGGCAGTCGGCCAGTTTTCCCGGCAGATTGAGACGATGGCTGATGGCCGACTTCCGCATCACGGCTTTGGAGGCTTCACGAGAAGCCTCACGGGCACGCGCCGCCAGCAACATGCGACCCACGAGGGTTTCCGCAATGCTTTGATTTTCGTTGAGATAGGTTTCAAGGGCCGGTCGGACCAGACTATCTACCTGCGCCTGAACTTCAGGATTATTGAGCCGCTCCTTCGTTTGTCCCTGAAACTGCGGATGGAGGACAAGCACGCTCAGAACGGCCGCCATGCCTTCGCGAATGTCTTCGGCTTGGAGGGAAAGGCCTTTGGGCGTGAGATTATGGGTGTCGATGTAGTTGCGTGCCGCCTTGACGATGCCGCCACGTAATCCCATTTCATGCGTGCCACCATTGGGGGTCGCCACGCCATTGACGTAACTTTTGACAAATTCAGCTGGTTCATCGGTCCATTGCAAGGCCACTTCCATACTCAGACTCTGCGAAGCTCCTTGGGAGCCTGGCGCGCCATTTTTTAATTGGCGTTCCAGGTAAAAGACGAAATCGACCGTCGTTTTTCGACCGCGATCCGCCACTAATTTGCGCAAGTATTCCTGGATGCCCTGTTCGTGTTGGAACAGATGGGTTTCTCCGGTGGTGCCATCTTTGAAGGTCAGCTTGAGCCCCTTGTGCAGATAGGCTTTGGCATCCAGCGTTTCCTGCAACACAGCGGGATCGAATTGAATGGTTTTGCCGAAGATTTTGGGATCGGGACGAAAATAGACCGAGGTCCCGGTTCCTCGTGCATTGCCCAAGGCTTTGACTGGACCTTGGGGTGCTCCGGCCTGATACGTCTGTTCCCACTCCTTGCCGTCACGTTTCACCTGAACTTCCAGGTGACGGGACAGGGCATTCACGACCGACGCGCCGACCCCATGCAATCCGCCGGAATGGATGTAACTTCCCGTATCAAACTTACCTCCGGCATGTAAGGTCGTCATAATAATTTCCAATGCCGACTTTTTGTGTTTGGGATGTTTATCCACCGGAATGCCACGACCGTTGTCAGTGATGCGGAGACCTTCACGGGATTTATCCAGTTCCACGATGATGTGAGTGGCGTAGCCATTTATGACTTCATCGATGGCGTTATCCAGAATTTCCCAGACTAAATGGTGCAGGCCCGTCTTATCGGTGCCTCCGATATACATCGCAGGGCGGCGTCGGACGGGTTCAATCCCCTCCAGCACCACGATGTCACTGGCATCATATGTTTTACCCATGCATGGATCCTCGCGAGTCAATGAGAATGGAAAAGGTCAACAAGTTCATTGTATCGTGCGGCAGGAAGCTACGGGGCGACTTCGGATTGGAAGATCGGAACGGTTAATTCAGCTGGAACCATGCCGGTCAGGCACCCCCGCTTAAACAACGGGTGCCCTTTTCCTCCACGTTCGACCACCTGGCACTTGCGAAGGGAAACGGTAAGGGGTCCACCGTCTTCTTTGGCAAGCACGAGTTCCTCTTCTTTTGAGGACAATAAGCTAAATCCTACCACCGTATCATTCTGGTCTAATTTCAGGACGATGACTCCACGGCCGGGTCCGGACAATTGCGCGACCTCCTCTGCCTGACAGAGCAAGGCACGCCCTTGAGCCGAGACGACGGCCACGACGGTTTTTTTCAGAGGAGCGTTCACCTGGCTGACCCCGACGACTTCTTCCCCTTCCTTGAGTTTACAAAATTTCCGGCCAAGACGAGTCGAAGGCTCCTGGAAGGTGTCGAGCTCAAATCGGACCCCCATCCCGCTTGAGGTCATGGCGATGGCTTCTCCGTACAGGCCAGTTGGCTTGCTGTCGAAGAGTGGCAGGGCGCGACCTTTTGACGGTGTAAGGGAGGACGGTCCCGTTGTCCGCATTCGGGGATCGAAGCTCAACCCCTCAATAATACGTTCGCCATCTTTGAATTTGAAAAGCTTTTGCACCGGATCTCCAAAGCCACTTCGGGCCGGTGGGATATCGCCGATGCGAATAGAGTAGGCGCTGCCATAATTAGAAAAGAACACCACCGATTCAAGGGTGCTTCCGCCTAAAATCGTCATCACTCGATCGCCTTCCCGAACCCGTGCTTTGGACAGATCTTTAATGAGTCCGACCCGCCGGATCCATCCATCTGTCGAAACGGTAATCACCGCATCTTCCTTGACCCGGAAGGCATCCGGATCGAATTCAATTTCCTCTGTTTGCTTCCGTCCGATTTTCGTTCGACGTTTGTCCCCAAAAGCCGTGGCGACTTCCTCCAGTTCTTTTTTCACCACATCCCATAATCTTGCATTGGATGCCAGAAGTGTTTTGAGGTCCTTGGCTTGGCGCAGCTTGTCTGCCAGCTCATCCAGCATCTTCTTGATTTCGGTTCGGGATAATTTATAAATGGGGGTTTCCAAAATCGCCTCGGTTTGGATGGGTTCCAGTCCGAATCGTTGTTGGAGTTTTTCGGCGGAATCGGCTTTGCCCTCACTTTGCCGGATGATCTTGAGTACCTGATCCAGTGAGTCGAAGATCAGTTTGAATCCATTCAGGATATGAATTCGCCGTTCCAATACTTGCAAATCGTAGGTGAATCGCCGTTTGACGGTAACAAAGCGAAAGTCGATGAACTGTTCCAGCATCTGCTTGAGATTCAGGCAGTCCGGACGGGCCACGGTCGATCCGGGTACCGGAACCAGGCACGTCAAATTGACGGAAAAGTTATTCTGCAGCGGCGTATGTTTAAAGAGATACGCCATCGCCAGATGGGGATCGGCATCTTTTTGTGTCTCAAGGGCAATTTGAACTTCTGTCGTGGATTCATCCCGGACATCCACCAATTGCGGAACCTTTTTGGTGATAATTAATTCGCCGATCCGTTCCACAATCGTGGATTTATCGACGGCAAAGGGAATGGATGTAATGAGAATGGCCGATTTTCCCTGATCCAATGCTTTGACTTCATATTCTCCACGAAGGCGGATCGATCCTTGTCCGGTTTCATACATTTCCCGGATTTCAGTTTTGTTGTTCAGGATTTCCCCGCCGGTCGGGAAGTCGGGGCCTTTGAGGTATTTCATGAGATCGGCAATAGAGGCGTCCCGGTTTGCAATCAAGGCAATCGCGGCCTCGATCACCTCTCCTAAATTATGGGGGGGAATATTGGTGGCCATGCCCACGGCAATCCCTGTGGATCCATTCACCAGCAGATTGGGAAAGCGGGCAGGTAGTACCAGCGGTTCTTCCGCTTTGCCATCGTAATTGGGTTGGAAGTCGACTGTGTTCTTATTCAGTTCGTTCAGCAGTTCGAGTGCGAGGGGGGTCAGACGGGCTTCGGTATAGCGATAGGCGGCGGGACGGTCGCCGTCCTGGCTGCCAAAATTTCCATGGCCATCGACCAGGGTGTTGCGCAATGACCAGGGTTGGGCCATTCGAGCCATCGCGTCATAGACCGCGGCGTCACCATGTGGATGCCATTCACCGATGACCGACCCCACAACTTTGGCGCTCTTGATAGGTGGCCGGTCAGGCACAAGGCGATGGTTGTGAAACATGGAAAATAAAATGCGTCGCTGCACCGGTTTCAACCCATCCCGGATATCCGGAAGGGCCCGAGAGGTAATGACCGAGAGCGCATAATTGAGATAGCGTTGTCGCGTGGTCTCATCCAACGGAACCGGGATGACCACCGAAGGGTTTTTGTTGGAAGAATCTGTGCCAGACCGGGTTCGTTTGGCCATACGTTCGAATCCTTTGATAACTCAGAGGGTCATGAAATTCATGTGGGAATCAGGATCTCGGAGGGTGAAGCTGTATAATCACATTATTGGACTGGTGGGCGCTCGGGGCCAAGGTGTTGTGTAGGCGGTTCCGGTTCTTCGTCAGTTGATTTAACAAGGGAAGGCAATCCTAATTGATCCTTGATACGAGTTTTCACCCAAAACGGATCCCACCATTCCGTGGGATTCACCTGTTCGCCATGCAAAATCAAACTAAAATGCAGGTGGTCTCCGGCTGCGAGACCGGTGGTACCTGATTTGCCAATGGGTTGCCCCATGATGACAGCGTCACCGGGTTTGCCTTCGATCGAAGAGAGATGGGCATACAAAGAAAGCAATCCGTATCCATGATCTAAAATAATTGTGTTCCCATAAATTCCCAGGTATCCGGCAAATATCACAACTCCGTTATTCGCGGCTTCGACGGGATAGTGCTGGGTGACGGCGAGATCAAACCCTAAATGATCCTGGGTATCGACGACCTGTCCATTGTACGTATATTTGCGGTGGTCGGCGAAGGAGGCTTCGACCTGTGAGCCCGACAATTGGCGAAATGCCCCCTTCCAAAGAAATTCATGGCGGCTATTCTTGGCCAGTTTGGCAATGGTCGCGTTATTCATCTTGCGTAGGGTGTCGTTGACCAGAAGGAAATCCTTCAGCGAATCACCCAGGCTTTGTAATTCGGGAGATTGGGCGAGGATGGAGGGGACGGTTTTACGAATAAAGGATTCGGAAATATTGATGGAGCGGGTACGCCAGGATTGAGGTTTGACCTTAAAATTCACATCCATGAGGGCGGAGTTGCCAAATCCGTCGTCTGTAACCACTTGGATCGGTGTTGTGGACGGCAAATTATAAGGAAAGGCAATGAAGGCAAACATACCGGCCTTGTCAGGTGCAGGATATCCCGGGAAGAAGGCCTTTCCAATTTTTACCCCGTGAATAGACACTTCCGGGATCACTCGATACCTCACGATTCCTGCTCCACCTTGCACGATGGTCGTGGGGGACGATAGGAGTTCCAATCGGGGTGGCGTAAATTGTGGGGTAAATTCCTTCTCCAGCCGTTGTCCGTTACCTTCAAACCAGTTTCGCCAGGAATAATCCCGTGCGGTCACAATGAGTTGAGCCTGCCCTTGTCGTCTAGGCAGATCCCCGTTGGCATAGGGAATGACGTCCAGCGTGAATTCATGGTCATGTCCGCCGGTCGCCGAAAGCCATCCGGCAGAAGGAAAGGATTGGTCGGCGAGGATAAAGGTGTCCAAGTTGTGAATGATGCGAACGGAGATGTCGCGAAGGCCGGTTTCAGGATCATGAATGCGAAGAACCAGAGGTGTGGTTGGGCCGACCTGCTCGAACGGTTGCTCGAGAAAGATTTCAGGAGCGGTGGAATCTCCCCATCGTGCGTTCCCAATTAATCCCAGGTAAATGGCGATAAGAGCCAGGACAATGATAATCAGAAAGACTTTTTTGGACACGATTGAGGTAACTCTTCCTCCAGAGGATTATGCGAGCAGGACAAAAAATGTTCCTCTTCTTATACCATACCCTGTCTTCAGAGCAAGTGTATGGCGCGTCTGAAGGGACCGTGACACGGGCGAATATGAATCACGACCTTAGAAATGGCTCCTCTGTACTCTTGACATGGACAGGATGATCGCCTAGCCTGTGCCGGGCCACAGCCAGGCCTCATGTCTCACATCCCTCCTCTGGGGCAATGTATTCCCTCCAGATGGAGATGTGGGAATTCCCGCTCCCTGAATGGTTGATCAGGAGCTTGGTTTCATGGAAGAAGCCGGGGGCTTCTTGGTTCCAAACACATTCCTGAGCATTTTCTCGATATTTCTTTATTTTGACAAATGGTGTTCCGATATATGTCGGTAGTGCCGAACGGGCTTCAGCCTGATCGGCATTTTCTGAATCAACCGTCTTTCCACATGGGGGGCTCATGCCAGGGTTGAGTGATATTCTAGGGTGGTTTTCGAGCGATTTAGCCATCGATTTAGGAACGGCGACGACACTGGTGTATGTTCGTGGAAAAGGCATCGTGCTGAGTGAACCCTCGGTGGTGGCTATAGAAAAACAATCGAATACGGTGTTGGCCGTAGGCGTCGAAGCCAAACGCATGGTGGGACGGACGCCAGGAAATATTGTGGCGATCCGGCCGATCAAAGAAGGCGTCATTGCCGATTTCGCCATGACCGAGCGCATGTTGCATTATTTTATTACCAAAGCGCATAACCGGCGCGCGTTCGTGCGGCCCCGCTGTATTATTGGTGTGCCTTCCCGTATCACCGAAGTTGAGCAACGCGCTGTTCGTGAATCGGCCACTCAAGCCGGCGCCCGGGAAGTCTTTCTCATTGAAGAACCGGTTGCGGCAGCTATCGGTGCCGGGTTACCGATCACGGAACCTTCGGGGAACATGGTGATCGACATTGGAGGAGGCACGACCGATATTGCCGTCATTTCCCTTGGGGGCATTGTCTGCAGCGAGTCGGTTAAGGTGGCGGGTGATTCCATGGATGATGCCATCATGAGCTATATCAAGCGCCGGTATAATTTACTGATCGGTGATCACATGGCGGAGAAGGTGAAAATCGAGGTCGGATCGGCCTATCCGTTAGAACAAGCCAAAACGATGATGGTCAAAGGGAGGGATATGATTTCTGGTATTCCCCGGACGGTGGTGGTGAATGATTCTGAGATTCGAGAAGCGTTGGAAGATCCCATACATGCCATCGTGAATGCCTTACGAAACGCGTTAGAGAATACGCCACCGGAGTTGGCCGGAGATATTATCGATAAGGGAGTGGTGATTACAGGCGGGGGTTCGTTATTACCGGGCATCGCCACACGGTTTCAGGAAGAAACCAATCTGCCCATCATTACGGTGGAGGATCCTCTGACCTCCGTGGTGTATGGCGTTGGAAAAGCCCTTGATGAAGTCGATTTATTTCGAAAGATTCAAAAGTTTTAATGGTGGGCTAAGGCACTGCTGACGGGCTGTTGGGTACAATCTGAAAAATCTTGCCTTGATGACCGATCACATAGATTTCTCCCCCACGATCTTCTCCAAAGGACGCAATTTGTAAATCCGTATCCAGCAGTTGTGTGGTCTGCCCGTTGCGATAGCCCCAGATTTCACCGGTACAATAATCCCCGAACACATAGACCCCTTCTAGCGAAGGCATCCGTTTCCCACGATAGACATAGCCCCCGGTCACCGAGCATCGTCCTTGTTCGTGCCGGTATTCTGTGACCGGCGGGACTACATGCTGAGCCAACTCGCAGTTATTGACGGGATTGAAGCAATGGGTCCCCTCTAAGAGTCGCCATCCATAGTCTTTCCCTTTTGCAATCACATCTATTTCTTCCCAAAGGTTCTGTCCCACATCCCCGGCCCATAATTCCCCTGTCTGGCGGTCAAAGGAAAAACGCCAGGGGTTTCGAAGGCCAAGGGCAAAAATTTCAGGTTGGCCTTGTTGCCCGACAAATGGATTGTCTGCAGGGATGCGGTAGGGAGGCGGTCCATCCACATCTATCCGAAGGAATTTCCCTAGCAATGACTTCCGGTCTTGCGCTCGATTCTCTGGATCGCCACCTGCTCCGCCGTCTCCCATCCCAATGTACAACAATGCGTCGTGGCCAAAAGCAATCATGCCACCGTTATGGTTGCTGTAGGGTTGTGGAATGACGAGTCTGATGGTTTCCTGAGGGTCCGCTCGATCGGGGTCGGATGACACATGATATTCAGCAATCACCGTGGCGCCGTCCCGTGTCCTTGTGTAGTTGACAAAGAACCGGCCATTTGTCGAGTACTGAGGGTGGAATGCCAGACCCAGGAGTCCACGTTCCCCTCCTGTGGACAGTTTTTCAGCTATATCCAGGAAAAGAGACGGATTCCCTTGGCCTGGGTTCAGGATGACAATGCGGCCATCTTGTTCCACCACGAACAAGCGTTTGGTCTGATCCGGACTGCCGGTGAGAAAGACCGGCTTGGAAAAGTCGTGTTCCACCACGAGTTGCAATCCAATGGGGCCATTGACAGGAGCAGGTTTTCCAGAAAGGCTCCAGCCCGACGTTGACCAAAGCCCTACCGCCATCCATATGATGATTCCCATCATCAGGGGGCCTAGGTGCCTATGAAGGGGTCCAGGAAGATGGAATGGCGTATTTCGGAAAAGGATTGAGCGGAATAGGGATTGCCCGGGAAATCGATGGCTTGTTATAACTTGAGAAGCCATAAAGGTAACGTGAAGGAGAGTAAGATGATCCTAAAGTATGAGTCTGATATTTTAGATGACGAAAATGCCCGAGGGAATTTCTATCATGTCTGCCAGGGACAGGTCCAGGACACGCCGGTAGGCATTCCTCCTGACGATCAGCCCTATGAATGCCCCGCGTGTGGCATTGATCTGGAACAGGAAGATTTTATGTTGGCGCAACAACGGGGCTGGTCCTAATTGTTAGTAGAGGCCACCCCCATCTCATTGTAGGGAGGACCAGATGGAGTTACCACGTAGCTACGGGAGAAAAACGGTATCGGTCATGCGCGGCCATATGATGTTATGTGCTGCATGTTTCGATAGCATTCATGAAGAAAACTTGGTGGATGAAAAAAATTATGTGGCAGACCATGAAGCCTTTTTTGATCTTATTTGTCCAGGGTGCGAAGATTTGAATCGGCCACTCATCGACGATATGCTGGGCAGTTCGGAATAGCCTCAGACCTCTCTTGCCCGGGCGTGGTGAACCGGACCTTCACCTCACGCAACCGTATTTTCTATCCAGTGTGCGGACTTTCCCTGGTTCGCCAATACTGCCAATAAAATCATGGGTCGGTGTTTCCTTTGAGTGCTGTGAATTGTCTGCCAGAGGGCTGGGTGAAAACCGCGCCTTACCTTATTGGGGAGGGTTTTCCAACAGTCATGCACGGGTCAACCTGACCTATGATCGGAAAGGCCTCACGAAATCCTTTTGGCGATGATAGGTGCACAATCGACCAAGACCGCATAACCAACTGAGCTTCTTGTGTCGCCACCTCGAAATGACGGGGCAGGCCCATCTCCTCCGATTATTCAATCCGTTCGTCTTTTAAACAACTTCCCAATCGTCAACTTCATGTTCTTGTTTGTTCCCCTAACTACTGCACAGATGTGATCGATAAGAAGAAGTGGGTCAAAAGATGTCGTGAAGATTCCCGAAAAGGAGGTGTCCTATGGGAGGCTTCAGAGCTGGTCCACCTATCTTTGCGGTCTTTGGGGTCACCCCCCTTTTCCTGTTTGCCTCTCCCTCTCCAACGTTGCCGTGTGAATCGCTACTTAATCCTCTAGCCTTCCAGGTTGCTGCCTACACCCAAAACACCCTCCTTCCCAATGG
>JACDDF010000501.1 GCA_013817135.1 Nitrospirales bacterium | reverse complement strand
ACTATGGGTAACTTTTTCCTTGAGAGCATGCTCCGTGATCTCGTATCCGATTTGGGTGAAGAACCTAAAAAGAATTTCCATAAGTTAAGCGAGCAGGCCATACGCCTAGCGGAATTGCCAAATTCAAAGGAGCAAGCTGATGGACTGCGCGTCATATCAAAATTAAGAAACACCCTACACAACCGAGGAATTCACGTTGGATATCAGAGAGAGGACGAAAAGATTACGGTCAAAGGGGTTACCTTTCAATTCAATCACGACGACATAGTCAAAGGCCATGCATCGTGGGATTACATTTGTCACGGATTTACATGCGCTCTAACAACTATTTATCAAATCTTGGAAATCGCAAGGCCTATAAGGGCAACAAAATAATTGACTTGAATTAGCTCGCTTTTACTCGCGACTTATTCGTAATGTAGCGTTAAACCTATCATAGCTTTACGTTCAAGCCTACGAGTGAATACGTTAAATTGTCCGAAGAAGAGTTCGAACAATTGGACGCACGCATCCACGACGGATGTTCGGTGGTTTGAGCTCTCTTTCCACTTCAACTTTCCTTCCTTTTCCCTGAACGACGCCTGCCGTTCGGGCCCATGGGCAGATGCTCTTTTTCTTGGCGGGCCTTGTCTGAGCCTGGCGAGTTGGCCCGCCCTCTTCCCTGCATCCGCCCAATCCAATGAGGCCGAATGGGGCGTCAATGGTTTTGGGTCCTTTTGCCGAAACAAAAGGACCTCGGCTGCCGGGCCGAAACCCGGCACTCGCGTTTCTCGCCCATAATAAACCGGAAGTTTATTGGAATGACTACACAGGCTGGTTCATTGAATGACCTGCTTCGTTTCTTCCAGGTGCTTCTTCAGGTAGCTCATGAACGGCGTGCCGCCGGTGCCCACGGAGGTGGGATTGCTGGACTGTGTTTCGCTGTGCTGATGAATATACGTCGCGGCATAATCCAGATGGGTGGCCCGAAAGCGTGCAAAAGTTGTACACATTCGTGATAGGTCTGCCATAAGCCGGGATTGCGGGATTTGTGATCCATAATATATCCGGATAGCAGGGGCAGCCCGTCGCCGTCTTTCTAACTTTCCAACATCTCCAGGTAAGCGCGATGGGCAGGTGGCATGCAGTGACGCATTTCGCCGAGAAATACGGTAAAGGGATTTTCTGCGTGGGCGATGCCCAGCGCGCTATCCAGAGCAGGAATAATTGAACTTTGGGCCCCGGTTTCTCCTCGAAAAAAACTGTGGAACGTCTTGGCAATCCTTCACACCCTCATACACCTGTCCATTGGACAGGGCTGGATTGTTTTTCCAGCCGTGAATGACTGGTCTTACGCGGTGGTAATAGAAAGGGAGCACACCGCTCGGGCATGCGATCCAGGGTGAAGCACATGGCCTCCTTTGCCGAAGCTAATGCCGATAAGTGGTTGATCACGTCATCGGCTTGATTCTCTAGGACTGCTTCCTGAGCACGAAGTATGGCCGCCATGGCTGACCCCAGAAAAGGATGCAAAAGCCGCAGCATTCGCCACTTTCTTGCCACGGTGAAGCCAGTGGGCTTCGGGTTAATTCACTTTGAGCTTTTTGGCCAACGCGCAATCGTTCGTAATCCCAGAGGTTTTTTTGATCTGCTCGATATACTTAGGAAAGCCCATTCCAGGCTTCAACAAAATTATTTTTATGCAACAGTCTGTTTCAAAAAAGGCCGTTCAGCCATTCGGACCAGGCAGGTTCAACCTCGTGATGCCACAAGGAATTGATTTGAGACGAATTGATGAAGAATTTGAAATCCAGGATCCTTACCGATAGGAGAGTCCAGCCCGTCTGTGATTCTGGGGCGTAAAGGGGAAAACACCCATTGATCAAGTCAAATGTATACCGATGCTTGCCATCGTAGCATGACTAATTTTATGAACACTGGATTTGAGGATTTTCCTTTGCGTGAGGAGCGTGGATTTTAATTTATAGTCAGCATCATGGAGTTGTGCAAGGGTTGGTTCTTCAAAAATTTTGCACGCGGTATTTCGGCTTGGTAATGTGTAATGTCGATCTCTAGAGGGTGAGCTCAAACGGTAGGAACCCGAAATAATGGAAGAGTTTAACGCCCATATCAGCCGGGTCAAGGACCTGACCCACGACGTCCGGGAGTTGCAACTCAGTCTTACCACTCCGGATTCAATCGAATTTAAGGCCGGGCAGTGGATCTCTCTGAACGTCTGGCATCCGAAATTGAAACAGCACGTGCCGCGGCAGTATTCGATTGCTTCGCCTCCGAGTCAGTGCCAAGAGATCACCCTGCTCTTTAATCGGGTTCCTGATGGCCCAGGCTCCAGCTATCTGTTTGGCCTGCATGAAGGTGATCCCGTCACATTTCAAGGGCCCAATGGGTCGTTTTATCTGGAAGAGAAACCCGGACGAGACCTCGTCTTTGTGGCCACGGGAACCGGGATTGCACCTTTCCGTTCGATGATCTCCACATTCCTGGAACAGCCGGAAGCTGGAGGCCTGACCTTATATTGGGGGTTGCGGAGCGAGCGAGACGTTTATTACCAACCTGAATTGGCAACCCTTGCACAGCAGCATCCAAATTTCAGCTTTATCACAACTCTCTCACGTCCCGAAAATGGCTGGAAAGGTTCGACTGGAAGAGTGACGACATTAGTCGAGGACAATATTGCATCAGTGAACAATGTGACTTTTTTTCTGTGCGGAAACGGCGGCATGATTCGAGACACGACGGCAATTGTGAGAAAAAAAGGCCTCTGTCCTATTCGCACTGAACAATACTACGATGAAGCCGGCTCCGGACCAGACGAATGAATCTGCCCCGATTCTACCGATTAAAACGGTAATTCCGATGCTTGTAGAGTCAAACCACAAATGCGGCTTTTCAGGAAACCGCCCAGCCTTTCCAGAG
>JACDDF010000500.1 GCA_013817135.1 Nitrospirales bacterium | reverse complement strand
GTGTAGACATGGCGGTCCGCCTCCACGATGGCATGGATAAAGTCTGCCACTTTCTCCGGTGACAGATTTTTCGTGGCATTGGATTTACCTGCTTGCAAAGATGATAAAGGGAATATTCCAATGAGTAGGGTCGAAAGAAAAAGCATCGATAAGCCGGTCCTGCTACTTCGTACGTTTGTCATGACGTCGAACTCCTTTCCTTTGCCAGGTGGGCATTCGAGACGGGTAAGGTAATGAAGCAGGTCGTACCCCGGCTCTCTTCACTTTCCATTCGAATGTGTCCGCCTAATTTATTGATAATCCGATAGGCAACGGTGAGTCCAAGGCCCGATCCTTCTCCCTGTCCCTTCGTGGTAAAAAAGGGATCAAAGACTCTTGGCAGATGAGTTGGTGGGATACCGGTGCCCGTGTCTTGAATGCGGATTTCCAGTTCGTGTCCTGACGTTTCCGTCGAAATATCAAGCTTCCCGCCTTGTTTCATCGATTGAAAAGCATTGGTGATGATGTTGGTAAAGGCTTGGCCGAGTTCCAAGCTTTTTCCTTGAATGGGGGGGATGGCCCCCAGGTGAGTCTGAATATCAAGCGGGGCTGATGGGAAGAGATCCTTGACCGTAGTCAGAGATTGTTCCAACAGTTCATTGAGGTTAATAAGCGTTTGCCCTTCAGTCAATTTCTTTCCGGATTGACCGGTAAAGTCCCGAACGATGGAAGCCATACGTTTTCCATGTTGAACGATGCCCCGGGCATATTCTTTGATTTGCTCGGTGTTTGTCTCCTCTTGTATCGCTTCGCCTAATCCAATGACTCCGACCAAAGGATTATTGAGTTCATGTCCAATTCCGGCACTGAGAACGCCCAAACTAGCCAATTTTTCCCCTTGGATGACCCGGTCCTGAAGGATACTTTCTTCCGTCGTATCTCGTAGGACCAATCCGGCACTTGGCTCCCTTCCCGGTCGGGCCTGGACACCAAACCAACGGTACCGGAACGTTCGCTGATTGATTCGGATTTCCTGGCGATAGGTGCCTGCTTGGGCCCAATTCGTGGGAACCAGGGGATCTTGCATGGCGGTGTTGGACAGATTGGTCTTCGTGTTGTCTGAAGATGGAGGCTCCGTAACTTGAACAGCATGCATTTCTTGTTTAAGGCGGTCTTGTGTGGCGGGATCCAAAGCGAAAATTTGAAACAGTGGGGTGCCGATTATTTCGCCGTTGGTGACGGCAAACGCTTCTTTCGAGGCGTTATTTAAATATTCGATTTGTTCGTCCGGGCCGACCATGAGGACCGGGTCAGGCACATTATCCAAAATTTTTATGGTCGACTCCTCAAGGTATTTCACTTCCTGGGTTTTCAACTCAACTTGGCTTTCCAATCCAGCGAACTGTGAAGCCAGTTGTTGGTTCATGCGATTGACTTCATCGGCCAATTCCTCAATTTCATCTCCGGTGGATAAGGTAATGGGCTCGCGATATTCCCCCCTGCCGATTTGTTGGGCAGCTTCCTGAAGGCGACGAATGGGTGCGGCAATTCGATTGGCCGCTATATATCCCAATGTGACGAGCAAGGCGACACCCAGTAACCCAAAAGTCGCTGTCCATTTAAAAAAATGCTCTATAGGGGCAAAGACCTCCTCGGATGATTGCCAAACAAACATATGCCAGGTCTGGCCGGTGGATATTTGGGTAATCTGACGAGTGTTGCTCAGGGGGGCGAATCCAATGATGGAAGATTCAGTGCCCCCATGCCCATCGCTTGGGGCTGGAGTCCATCCAGCCCGTAGCGGGGTGACGAGGGGAATAAGCCGGGTGTCACTAATGGAGGTCCCGGTTGGAAGAATCGGGCAGCTCAAGACGACGCCACGGCTGTCAATGAGCATGACATGGCCGGTTTTACCAAATCGAATAATGTCGATGGAAGGGGCAAAGAATTCCTTGGCGTCATAAATACGGTGCAGGACGCCGATGGCTTCATACCGCAAGCTATCCATAATGGGGAGCGCGAGAGTAAAAGTATAGACTCCCCGAAGTGAATCAAACGCGATTTGGCCGATATACGGTTGACCGACTCCATTGTGGAATGCGCCTTTCCACCATGCTTCTTCTTGATGGAGATAGGGAACATCGGAATCCAGGCTTGCGACGACCCGGCCTGCGCGATCGGTGATAAATAAGCCACGTGTGGCGGACCGGGTAATGACCGGAATGGGATGCCCCGGGTCCATAAATGTTCCCCCCACATGTTCTTGCAGGACCTCGGCAAATGGTCCTTTCAGAATTCTTTGAAGGATGTTCGCCTCCCTGCCGTTCCAGGCTTCTTGTTCTTGTTTTAGGGTGAGAGCCAGTTCTTGGGGATTCAACTCACTGAGGGCATCGCGGGTCCGTTCGAGTTGTTTAATGATTTTGACATCAGTGGTCAGTAAGGCCGTGCGGGCGAGTTCATCAGCCATGACCAGATCAAGCTTTCTGGCCGTTTCCGTTGCGAGGGCTTCAAAGCTGGATCCATTGACCTCCTGAATTTCCTGGGTGCCCTGGTAGAAAGCCAGCATGAGTCCAATGAGCAAGGGAAGGGCACCGACCAGCAACATGGACAGGACCAGTTTTTTGGTCAGTCCTTTTTTTCTTTTGGCGGGTTTAGGTTCAGGGCTTTTCACTAGACACCATATCTTCTGCAGGAGAAATGGCGGGGAAGGACAATCGGAACGTGGTGCCTTTTCCCTGTTCGCTTTCGACTTGGAGATCCCCATGATATTTTTTGACAATCGTTTTGACGTTATAGAGTCCGAGGCCCGTCCCTTGGCCCTTAGGTTTAGTTGAGAAGAAGGGATTGAAAATTTTTTTGAGGTGTTCGGGGGAAATGCCACTGCCAGTATCGCTGATGGAAATCTGAACTGTTCCATTGCTGTGTGAGGTGGTAATG
>JACDDF010000499.1 GCA_013817135.1 Nitrospirales bacterium | reverse complement strand
AAACGTGCTCAGAAATATGAGTATCATCAGAATGCTGTATAGTCCGGATTCAGGTATCATTTTTTCGAAACCCCGGTTTATTCTTCTACCAGGGGAAGCCCTGGGACTGGTGAATCGCCCAACGGCGACACCCCAAGAGATCCTCACGATTTTCTCCAATGTTCACAACTGGCCGCTCAAGCAACACGAATTTTATTTTCAGGAAGCCGATTATCGGATGAGTCCGTTGTATGCCAGTCGATTGGCAGCTTTTGCCATATCCCACCTGACAAATCAATTTTCATCGAGGCGGAAGGACTACGATTTCTTTGCTGACACCTCCATTTCCCGCCAATTGGCCGAACGGATCATTGAGGCGTTCCGAGCCGACGTCCTGGAGGCACAATCCAGGTTTGTGATCGTGCATCTTCCCACACAAAAACCGCTTCGTGACCTTTTCAAGGAAAGGCCCCTTGAGTATCAAGACCTTCTCGATAAATTGGCCTCCCAATATCACCTCATCGACCCGGCTTCCGACCTCATTCACCAGGTTGAAGTCGATTCCTTTGACGATTTGTTTGCCCCGGAGAGCCACCACTATTCAGCCATCGGCAATCGTGTGGTCGCCGAGACGATCGCCGCCGCCTTATTGAGGACCGAATCATGACCTGACTTTGCCGCAGGAAGGATTCCTAAAATAAATGTGCCGGCGCACAATTTTGTCCTCAAATGGGTCGTATTTGCTATAATATGAAACATATAATCCTGGGCGGTCTCTTTTAATCACCTACCAGACAGGTGGTCATTCAACAAGCGAACAAATCCCCGAGGCGGACGGGCTTTTCCTTCTAATTTTTTTTACGTTGATAATTCGACCTCATTACCTTGTTCTCCTACGGCACGGTCAAAGCCTCTGGAACCGTGAAAAACGGTTTACCGGCTGGACGGACACGCCCTTAAGCCCAAAAGGCATCATGGAAGCCCGCAGAGCCGCACGGGTTCTCCACGCTCAACACATGACCTTTGATATGTGTTATACCTCCCTCTTAAGTCGGGCCGGTGACACGGTTAAAATTGTCTTACAAACGATGGGGCAGGAATCCATCCCTGTTCATACGAGTTGGCGGCTCAATGAGCGTCACTATGGAGCGCTGCAAGGGTTGACATGGTGGGAAGCCTCAACCCGTTATGGCACGAAACAAGTTCTGACTTGGCAAAGACATTTTAGCGCCAAACCGCCGGAATTGACCAGGGACGATCCCCGTTTCCCGGGAAACGATTCCTGCTATGACACTGTCGAACCTCAAGATCTTCCATGCTCGGAAAGCTTGGAAGATACGCAGAACCGGCTTGTTCCCTATTGGCGGACGGAAATTTTCCCATCGCTTCTTCAGGACAGGAATATTCTGATCATTGCCCATCAAAATAGTCTGCGAAGTTTGTTAAAATACCTTGCCGGCATCAGCGATCAGGATATTCGAAAAGTCACGTTAAAAACCGCTGAACCTGTTATATGCAAATTTGACGAAAAGGGGAATTTTGGGGGGTACGCCTATCTCCGGTGGAAGCCAAAAATACAGGATTACGCTCATCGACTTCTCCATACTATTTTGCCTTAAATTATTCTGAAAAATCAGGCCATATCATGAACTATTTGAACTTTCCCGCGCTAGAAGCCATTTCGCGACAATCCTTTCAGAAGACCATACCCTATCCCTGGATTAATTCGCCTGGTCTCCTGACTGATGAAGGATATCAATGCTTGGTTGAGACGCTTCCCGATGTCTCCCTGTTTGAAAACCGGTTTGGGGTCAAACGGGCTCATGGGCAACAAAGCCATGATCGCTATACCTTAGAGTACCGCGAAGGCCTACCTCTTTCATCCCACTGGGCGCAATTTTTGGCTGAACTGCGCGGAAAAGCTTATTCCAACTTTTTGAAACGATTGTTCGGGACAAGGTCCTTGGAACTCAATTTTCATTGGCACTACACCCCCAACGGATGTTCGGTTTCTCCGCATTGCGATGCGAAACATAAACTCGGGTCTCATATTTTTTACTTCAACACGAAAGAGGATTGGGATCCGGCCTGGGGTGGGGAAACCGTCATTCTAGACGATCACGGGCGATTTAACCGGAAAAGCGCTCCCCGTTTTGAAGATTTTGAACAATCCTTACCATCAACGGCCATCGGAAATTATAGCTTATTATTTCAAAGGTTGGATAAATCATGGCATGGGGTCCGTCCCATTCACTGTCCGGAAGGACACATGCGAAGGGTGTTGATTGTCGTGATTAATCAGTTTTCCCTGTTCGACAGGATCCGGCGGGTCTTCGGAAAAAGTCGTCAGGGGTACTAATTTTTCCAACATATCCCAAGGCTCTGCTTTCCTCTGGTTCCTACAGTCGCCGATACCCTTCAAAATAGTCTGGCTTTATTGCTTTCCAATCTCTTTCAAAAAATGCCCGCTTCATCCACTGGGCGAGAAAACACAGTTCGACAAATCCATAATAGACTTGCAAATCGGGGACACCCTTGATGACCAGCAACCGGAGAAATTCGTCCTTGAAGGGATTCAGCCACCGCACCAAGGCTTTGGCGGCTCCCATGCCAATGAGATGCTCGTTGACGAGGCCTTCCACATCGACGGCACACAGCAACTGAGTCTTGGGATTAAGAACGAAATTTTTCCGGACAGGGTCGGTATAATCAAACCCGATCCAACAGTGTTTGGGTCGTAAGACATCTGCGGATTTTCTGATCTCCCCCAACAAGCCATACGAAAGAATGCCAACCTGATTAAGGAAATGCAGATCCCGATCCAGGCGATCGGGATAAATCATCTTGTCCGTTTCCACTAACCTAGGAGCTTCAGTGTACAGGCAGCTATAAAAATGGGCTATTTTTTCCACCAATGGAGCATTGATCTCTTTGATGGT
>JACDDF010000021.1 GCA_013817135.1 Nitrospirales bacterium | reverse complement strand
GGACTGAAATGACGCTTCAACTCCGCCAAGACTTCACCTCGCATACGTGAAGTATGCTCAGCTTCTACATCACGCTGGAACCCAAGGGATACACCCTTTTGAATGAATCGAGTACCCAGGTTTGAGGTCATTACCAAAATGGTATTTTTAAAGTCCACCTTCCGGCCTAAACTGTCCGTCAATACCCCATCATCAAGGACTTGCAGCAACACATTAAAAATATCTGGATGGGCTTTTTCAATTTCATCAAATAACACAACTGAATAGGGACGGCGCCTTACCTTCTCAGTCAATTGGCCACCTTCCTCATAACCCACATAGCCCGGAGGTGCACCAAACAGCCGTGAACTGGTAAATTTCTCCTGGTACTCTGACATGTCTACCCGAATTAGCGCATCATCAGTGTTGAACAAGAATTCTGCTAATGCGCGAGCCAACTCCGTTTTTCCTACCCCGGTTGGTCCAAGGAAAATAAACGACCCAATGGGTTTTTTGGCATCTTTTAATCCAGCTCGCGATCGGCGAATAGACCGACAGACCGCAGAAATAGCCTCATCCTGCCCTATAATACGCTTGTGAAGATAATCCTCCATATGCAGCAGCTTTTCAGATTCCTCTTCTTCAAGTTTAAAGAGAGGAATCCCCGTCATTTTCGAAATGACATAGGCCACATCCTCACCGGAAATAACCGGTCGGTTTTTCTCTTGTTTTTTCTTCCAATCACGCTTTGAATCATCCAATAATTTTCGGAATCGCTCTTCTTCTTCGCGAAATTTTACGGCTTCCTCAAAATTCTGAAGTCCGATTGCCACTTCTTTTTCACGAGCAACCCTTTTGAGTTCCTGTTCCAGAGACTTCAACTCAGGAGGGAGGGCATACGTCAGCAATTTCGCTCGCGAACCGGTTTCATCAATAAGATCAATGGCCTTATCAGGCAAAAACCTGTCGGTGATATACCGTTCACTCAGTTTCACAGCCTCTGTAACCGCCTCATCCGTAATTTCAACCCCATGATGTTCCTCGTATCGATCACGAAGCCCCTGAATGATTTGCACAGTCTCTTCTACTGAAGGGGGCTGAACATAAATAGGCTGAAACCGCCGCTTGAGTGCCCCATCTTTTTCAATATGTTTTCGATATTCATCCAGGGTTGTCGCGCCAATGCATTGAATTTCACCACGAGACAAAGCCGGCTTTAACATGTTTGCGGCATCAATTGACCCTTCAGCAGCGCCTGCACCGACTAAGGTGTGAAGTTCATCAATAAAGAGAATGATATTCCCCGCTTGGGAAATTTCTTTCATCACCACCTTGAGACGCTCTTCAAATTGTCCTCGATATTTGGTTCCTGCTACTAGGGAGCCAAGATCCAAAGCGATGACCCTTCGATTCAATAAATTGTCCGGAACATCCAAACCAATGATCCGCTGAGCCAGCCCTTCCACAATAGCTGTCTTGCCCACTCCGGATTCACCAATTAACGCCGGGTTATTTTTCGTTCGCCGGCTCAGAATTTGAAGTACCCTTTGGATTTCATCTGAACGTCCGATAACAGGGTCTAGCGTTCCCTCCTGAGCCAACTGCGTCAAGTCCCTGCCAAATTCATCTAACGCAGGTGTGCTACTTTTTTTATCTCGCTCCCTGGTTCCTGATTTTCGAAGGAACGTGACAGTCAATTGACGAGCCGTTAAAAGATTAGCCCCTAAACTACGAAGCACCTTCCCCCCTATTCCTTCTTCCTCCCGAAGAAGTCCCAGCAGAAGATGTTCACTCCCGATATGGTTGTGGCCCAGCAGCCTGGCTTCCTCGACACCATATTCAATCACTTTTTTCACTCTGGGGCTAAATGGGATTTCTCCGAATGTCACGGTTGTTCCACCCCCTGGCAGATTCCGTTCAATTTCAAGACGGATTTGTTCCGGCGAGAGACCCATCTTTTTGATGATCATCAAGGCTATGCCGTCCGACTCTCGAAGAATCGCGAGCACCAAATGCTCGGTCCCCAGATAATCGTTTTGGTGCCGTTCCGCTTCTTCTCTGGCAAGGATGATAATTTTTCTACCACGATCCGTGAATCGTTCGAACATTGGACCTCCTCTAGCCGATTATTCGCGAAACTTTTCGCTCACACATTCGTCTATTATCCACACATAAATTCGAGAAAAATTCACAATTTCAGTCTATCCGTGAACCCTCAAAACTGTCAAGTCAGAAGCTAGGGATGAGAGTACCCAGCAACGGAAATAATGATTTACTCTACCAATCAAAATACGCTAAGAAAAGCCTCCTGCCACACAGGGATATTTTTTGCCTATGCCTTTTCCCAATAAACCCGCTCTTGCTATCAGAACAATGAAGACACTACCATCCTGACGCCTGACAACACCATTCTTTTCGAAACTCATGTCTACCTTCCAGACCATCGGGATCATCACCAAACCTAACGCACCCAACATTCTGCAGGAAATTTCCCATCTCCGTGATTGGTTGGTTTCACATCACAAAACTGTCATTCTTGATTCCACTCAAGGGTTCCCTACTTCGGATAATCCCACCCGCATTCAGATTGCCGAGGAAGCCGACCTTCTCATTGTATTGGGTGGCGATGGCACAATGTTAAGCGGAGCACGGCTCGTTGAACAACGAGGGATTCCCATCCTTGGAGTCAATATGGGAGGTCTGGGATTCCTCACTGAAATCAACTTCGATGATCTCCCGAAAGCCTTAGAAAAAGTGTTCGCAGGGGAATGTCGACTGGATAAACGCTTGATGCTAAAAGTCCAGCTACAACGAGGTGACCAAATCCTCTGCACCTACTCAGCCTTAAACGACGTGGTAATAAGTAAAGGACATTTGGCGAGAATGATCGCGACCAAAATATGGGTGAATCATGCATTCATGACAAACTTGCGTGGTGATGGACTGATCGTCGCTACCCCGACGGGATCGACCGCTTATTCCCTCTCGGCGAAGGGTCCGATTTTGGATCCACGGCTGGAAGTGTTGCTCATAAACCCAATTTGCCCGCATACCTTTTCCCACCGCCCCTTCCTTGCCCCGGGTGATGTGCCGATCACCATTGAACTGACAAGTCAGGAACCAGCCATGGCTACCATTGATGGCCAAGTGGGAGCGGAAATGCTGACTGGTGATCTTGTGCAGGTTCGAGCATCCGACCACCGCACACACCTCATTCGTTTTCCAGAGCGAAGCTACTTTGAGGTGTTACGCACAAAATTAAAGTGGGGGGATGGGTAAATTCTGTCTTCAAGATTCCCCTCAACCGACTCGAACACATTCATTTAATATCCCATTAGCTAGCCTGACAAATCGAGGATTTCACTCATTTATTCGCCACAGTGGTCTGCCGCCTTCATCAATGAGAAATTGCCTCTTGAATTCAAAAAATGGAAAAAATTAAGAAAAATAGGAAGAAAACGGAGGGTGCACAGCCAAGCGACATGCAGGAAAGTCCCTATTTCAAAAGAGACTTATGGGGCGCACTCCGGGCATTCTTTCCGCTCAACAGAAGCATGAAACTCCGATGAGGTGAGAGGAAAAACTTGATCGCACGTGTCGCAATAGCGAATTTCAAAAAAAGGTACGCCGTCCTCGTTGATCTCACAAGGTAACAATAAGTCTATGGGGTCAAATCCTAGCGTTTTTTCATCGGGAAACTTAACCACGGCAAGGCGAACGTTAAAAAATTCAAATACCCCTTCCTTGCCCTTATACCGATCTTCATGACCCATCACATACAAGGGCTGGCCTTTACGTTTAAGCCGAAGATCCTTTAAGGTTCGCTCCGTCTCAGATGCACAAAAAAAATCTTGAGCTGGGTTTAGGTCGCTCATCCTGGCAAAATCCCTCGGTCGTTTGAATACATCAGACTGATCCTTCCGCATACAGCTGGACCAGCTTGTAGCATGGCCTCAAAAAGGAGGTCAAGGCGGGGAAGGAGTTGACAGACCATTTACAAAGGAGGCGCATCCATGGCTGACATCCTCATTTATCACAAACCAACTTGCTCCACCTGCCGGCAGGTCATCAAATTAGTGGAGGAAAGCGGACAACCCTTTACGACCATTAACTATTACGAAAAAACCTTTTCCAAATCCGCGCTCAAAGGGCTACTCAAAAAGGCGGGGATCAAATCGTCAGAAATTATCCGAAAAAAGGAAGAGATTTACAAAAAGCTGAACTTACAAGACTCACAATTCACTGATGATGAATTATTAGACATTCTTATCAAACACCCCGATCTCATCCAGCGTCCTCTCGTCCAAAAAGGGGACCAAGCGATCCTCGCCCGCCCTCCGGAAACAGTCAGCAAAATTCTTTAACGAAAGCTTCGCGGGGGAAAAGCCGGGCCAATAGTCAAAATGGCCGCTGGATAGAATCTGAGGCCGTACTGCCGAAATAGTCGGTTTTGAGGAATTGGTAGGCTTCGATTATACGCCGCAGTTCCGGCTCGGAACTGCGGTCGCCTTGCCGAATATCAGGATGTATCTTTTTCGCCCGCTCACGAAAGGCTCGAGTCACCACGGACAAAGGACTTCCAAACTCAACCCCCAGCACTTCATAGGCGTGGACAGACGAGCGAATTTCTCCACGAACAGAAGTGGGCTCTCCCTCCCCTCCTCCACCTCCGGCAGCCTTAAAGAAATTAAAGAGATTGATCTTGTGCCGTCGGCGGCGGGGACGCTGCCTTATTTCGCTTTCAAACTCTTCAAACCGGTCCTCAATAAATTCTAACCGTGATTCCAAGCGCTGGGCGGTAGTCAATTCGGTAATATCCTCCAACTCCCCCTCAACCAGCCCCAACATCCGATCAACCTCCATCAACCCCTCTTCAACATGCAAATAGGCCTCTGTCCGCTCTTGAAACATTGTTTCAATTGCAAAGTCCAAGCTTTGCTCAGATTGGTCGCGTAGCTTCAAAATCCGCCGACTCATGCCAGCCACAAATTTCCGTCGATTGTGCTCATTTAACGCCATAATGCCAATGCTCAAGGACAATTTTTGGCCAATTGTAACACAACTTTCTATTAGGCAAGGGGTTGTTATTACCTGAAAGAGAGACTGCCGACTTAAAACAAGTGATTAAAAGCTGGGTTTGCCCCTCAACTTGATGATTGGTATCCTGTTCACCTTTGAGCGCACAACCCTAGAAGATCATACGGGGTGAAGAATGCGATTTACCCCAAAAATATTAAACTTCTTTTTGCCGATCCTAAACTTGCATTGAAGGAGATTTTCATGAATCACTACCGGCTTATTTTGGGAAGTAGCTTTATCCTCTCCACCATTCTTTCGCCAGCTGCCTGGTCTGCCAACCCTGCCGGCTATGGCAGCGCAGGCGGTGAATTCAACATCAAAATCTCCCGAGTCCCTTCGAATGAGATCGCCAAAGCCAAATTGACGAAACCTCCCATTGAATCCACTCCGGAAATCCTGGCCGAAGGAAAAGAAATTTTCATGGGACGTGGAGGCTGCATTAGTTGTCATGGGGCCGAAGGAAAAGGGGATGGGCCGGCCGCAAAAAACCTTCCCATTCAACCGAGAAATTTCACTAACCCGAAGTTTAACACCTATCGAACACCGGGTGAAATGATGTGGGTCCTCAAAAACGGAAGTATGGGACAGACCGGTCGGGTGCCCGGAACCGGGATGCTTCCTGTTGTCCAACCCAAAGGATTCATTTCGGAAGACGATGGATGGAAGGTGTTGCTGTATGAAAGAAGCCTCGGAGACCAACAAAAATAGTACTTTTCCCTAACTTATTAATCGTTCCGCAGTAGAGCGTCTCCCATTTTCATTATCCTGATAACATTGAGGGAAAATCCTTTATGTCTGAATCCGCAACACAGCGCCAACCCAATCGGCTGAGTCACGAAACCAGCCCTTACCTCCTTCAGCATGCCTACAATCCGGTAGATTGGTTCCCCTGGGGCGAGGAGGCGCTGAATCTGGCAAAGAAAGAGAATAAACCAATTTTGCTCTCCATAGGCTATTCAGCCTGCCATTGGTGCCACGTTATGGAGCGGGAATCGTTTGAGAATCAGCCCATCGCGGAACTGATGAACCGGTACTTCGTGAATATCAAAGTGGACAGGGAAGAACGGCCGGATTTGGATGAAATCTATATGCAGGCCACCACTGCCATGAACCAGGGTCAGGGTGGGTGGCCCATGACCGTGTTCCTCACCCCCGATCAGGAGCCGATTTTTGCGGGAACCTATTTCCCGCCTGCTGACCGCTATGGTCGTCCGGGATTCGGATCAATTCTGACAAACATTGGGGAAGGGTGGAAGAAAGATCAATCCAACATCGCCCAAAAAGCCAGTCGATTCACGACACGTCTGCGAACCGCCCTGCAACCTGCATCTCCGCTTGCCGTTGGTGCAGCCGAGATTGAAGATGCCGTCAAGCAATTTGCCCGTGATTTTGATGCACGTTATGGCGGGTTTGGACGTGCGCCCAAGTTTCCACCCGCCACAGGCCTCTCATTTCTCTTGCGCCAGTACCACTGGAGTCGAGAGAAAAAAGTACTCGCCATGGTCACCAAAACTTTGGATGGCATGGCCGCAGGCGGACTGTACGATCATATCGGTGGCGGATTTGCGCGCTACTCCACTGATGATGAATGGTTAGCCCCCCACTTTGAAAAAATGCTGTATGACAATGCCCTCCTCGCACGGACCTACGTTGAGGCCTTTCAAGTCACAGGGGAAAATCGATACCGCCAGGTCGCTACGGAGACCTTAGATTACATTTTGCGAGAAATGACCGCACCGGAAGGAGGGTTTTATTCTGCGACTGATGCGGACAGCGAAGGAGTAGAAGGCAAGTTCTTCGTGTGGACGCCGGAACAGATACGTGAAATCGTAACAAATGAACAAGACGCCACTCGCTTCTGCGCCTATTACGACATCACCGAGGAAGGCAATTGGGAACACACCAACATCCCACGCACAACAAAGTCACTAGAAACGGTCGCGGAGGAATTAGGCTGTTCCCCCGGAGACTTACGTGAGACAATCATGCGTGCAAGACGAATAGTGTACCAGGCTCGCCTGAAACGTATCCCACCTGGACTTGATGATAAAGTCATCACCGCCTGGAACGGCATGATGATCGGGACGATGGCCGAAGCCGGTCGAGTATTCAACCACCAACCCTATCTGGATGGTGCCATCCGGGCCGCCGATTTCCTGCTGACCACGCTTTCACGGCCTGAAAGCCGGCTGTGGCGCACCTATCGTGCAGGGCACGCCCATCTCAATGCCTGTCTGGAAGATTATGCCTATGCGGCCGAAGCCATGATCGACGTCTATGAAGCCACTGGGCAGGAACGGTACCTTCATGAGGCGGTTTCGTTAGCTGAACGTATCGTGGGAGATTTTGAAGATCGGGACAACGGTGGATTCTTTACCACCCCCACCGATCATGAAGCCTTAATTATCCGGGGGCGAGAAGGCGCCGATGGAGCAACTCCAAGCGGGAATGCCGTGGCCGCGTCAGCCTTGGCCCGCTTATCATTTCACGGCGATCGTGAAGACTTTCGGAAAGCCGCGACCAATGCCATTCGTGCCTATGGACAACAAATCGGGCAGGTGCCCAGAGGGTTTCCAAAAAGTCTCATGGTCGTAGATCTTTTATTACGTGGTCCGGTGGAGTTGGCTCTAGTGGGAACCCCCGGCGACAAGGGATACGGCCAACTCCGGACGGCGGTCAATGGGTGTTTTGTACCGTATCGCATTTTGGCCTATCGGCAAGCGCTGGAGACTGAATCGACTCACCCCCTGTTAACTGGAAAAACCCTGGTCAATGGAAAAGCCGCGCTCTATGTCTGTAAGAACTTTGCCTGTCAGTCTCCGATCACCGATCCCCAAGAGGTAGTTGACGCATTGGGCCAACCTCAAGGAACCACCTCCTCCCCAGAACCACCCCTGCAGGCACTGACCAGCCAGGGGCTTTCCGGACATGCCACACCTCAAGGAACGGCGCAGTACGTAGCCAGAATCCTGGCCAGCCCACAGGATTCGCCCACTTCCTCTCATGGATATACGTCATTGGGTTCAACCGGATTGACGACTTCTCGCATAGGTTTTGGTGGTTACCGGATCACCCTTGGGGCGGAAGACCACCGAAGGGCACTTGAAAAGTCTTTACAAGGCGGGTGCAACCTTATCGATACGTCCACCAATTATGCCGACGGTGGGAGCGAACGGTTGGTCGGTGTGGTGCTCAAGGATCTTATTGCTAAACAGGTGGTCTCTCGGGATCGAATCATCGTGGTCTCAAAAATCGGCTATGTGCAAGGAAATAATCTTACGCGCGCAGAGGCCAGGGAACAGGCCGGTAAACCGTTTCCCGAGATGGTCAAATATGGCGAAGGCATCTGGCATTGCCTCCATCCTTCGTTTCTAGAAGAACAACTCATTCTATCTCTTGACCGCCTGGGACTGGAAACCATGGATATCTGCCTCCTGCACAATCCAGAATATTTTCTGTCCGATGCCAAGAACCGGAACTTGTCGATTGATCCCATCAGACTTGAAGATCTCCGGAAGGAGTTTTATCGGCGCCTGCAACAGGCTTTTTCTTATCTGGAGACACAAATCGCCGCCGGCCGGTTGCAATACTATGGAGTCTCCTCCAATACCTGCGCGGCCAAACCCGATAATCCCGAAGCCACCTCACTCTCTCGCATGCTCAATGCCGCTGAAGCCGCCGCGAAACATGCCGGCATTCCTCACCATCATTTCCGTATATTGCAACTCCCGATGAATGTGTTTGAATCGGGAGCCCTGCTCACGCCGAATACCGGCCTCGAACAGTCGCAAACGGTTTTGGCATTCGCCCAAGAAGCCAACATTGCTGTCCTGGTGAACCGGCCACTGAATGCTATTCCGGGAAAAGGCGGGGGCATGATCCGCCTCGCAGACCCCCAGGTGGAAATTTCCAATACGAATTTTGATGCCCAACAGCCAAAAGTCGCCGCGCTGGAGCACGACTACAAGCAGGTGTTAGCACCCCAGGTCCCTAAGCCGGAAAAAGGGGCTGCTCCGCTAGACTATTTCAACTGGGCCGAAGAACTGAAACGAATTCGTCCGTCTATCCAAAATCTCGAGCACTGGGACCAAATCGAATCACAAACGATTGCCCCACATGCCAATCAGGTCTTCCAACTGCTCACCCGACATTTCGCCGGCAAACAGGAAGAAGAACAAATATGGGAATCGTGGCGAGATCGCTATGTCCCTGAACTCGTCTCCCTTCTCAAGGTCATGCGCATGGAGGCTGCCCAAAAAAGTGCGATGAAACTCTCTGAAATTCGTAAGCTCATTGACCCCCTAATACCAGAATCCAAACGAGAAGAACCCTTCGCCCGTAAAGCCCTCTGGGCGGTTGCCAGTACCCCAGGTGTAACCTGTGTGCTTAATGGCATGCGACATCCTGTCTATGTCGATGACTCGCTGGGCATCCTGAAATGGGAACCACTCTCTCAACCCCGAGCACTCTTTGAAGCCATTCATACATCCGAGATTCCCTGATGCTCCATCCCATATCATTGATAATTTGAAAATGAAACTTGGTTTCATTATTGCCAATAAACTCTAATATTTGATAAGTTTGTTTTATGGAAACAATTGGACCATTAATCGGGCTTGGCGCGATTGCGGGAGTTTTCCCGATCTATCTTGGCATCGCCTTGGCCTTAATAGTTGCAAAGGCCATGAGCAGAGCTTGGGAAGGCTATTTAACTGGGATTGCCACGGGTGTGCTCGTCTACCTATTTTTTGACCTCATGCACGAAGCCGTAGAATTCACCGGCGCGACGGACCCGCTATCCTGGGTCGCCTTTCTCGGCAGTTTGTTGGTCGGGTTTGTGGGGCTGGTGCTCATTGAGCAACGCCAGCAGGGCAGGAACCGGACGGAACCCTCAAAGCTGTTCTTACCCTATATGATCGCCTTAGGAATGGGCCTCCATAACTTGGGCGAAGGCCTAGCGATTGGCGCCGCATATATGCAGGGTGAATGGGTCTTAAGTGGGGTCCTCATCATGGGTTTCGCTTTACACAATGGAACAGAAGGATTTGCCATTATCGGCTCGGCTGGAAAATCAAGACCGAGCCTAAAAGATATCATATTGTTGGGATTGTTAGCAGGTCTGCCAACGTGTCTTGGGACTTTGATCAGCGGATTCGCAGTATCCCATTACTTTACCATCATGTTTTTTGCCTTAGCTGCAGGCTCGCTGTTATACGTCATCTTTTCCTTGACCACGATTTTCTACACCGCCACACGCCGGGTCCAATCGGCCTATGGAATCTTCACCGGTATCAGTCTCATGTTCCTCACTGCCATGGTTCTGCAGATAGTCAGCGGCATCCACACGTAAGAAAGCGACCGGCTCAAACCCAGCACTCCTTGAAATTCAGTAGCCAACAAGTTGTTCGCTGCGGGACCATCTGAACGACCACCCTCATTCTGTCTACCCAATAAAAAGCGGCCAGTCTTTTTTCTCAGATTAGGAAGATCATCATCAAAACTCACGTTGTCCAACGTTGGCATGACCTTTCGAGACCCCATCGTATTTTTTTCCTCACTTGTGAAAAATTCTCGATACCTACCAATGTCGCTTAACTAATCCTGCTCACCTACATGGGGATACTCCCTTACCAACTGTTCATAGATGGGCGGGTCTAATCGAGCCTGCCGCAAGGATCTGGCTTTTGACAATTGGAGGAGAGTCATGTTGTCAAGAGCCTGAAGATTAGCCTCCTGCAAATCCACCTGAATCAATGAAGCCTTTTCAACATTCGCACCCCGTAGATTCGCTTGCGTGAGATTGGCCTGCGCCAGATCTGCACTAACAAGATTGGCACCAGCGAGATCTGCCTGGCCCAGATTTGCCTCTCGAAGCTTACATCCTTCCAAATTGGCCTCGGTGAGTTTTGCACCCTGCAAATTGGCCAGGTGAAGATTCGCTTCACGCAGATTCGCTTTAGTCAGATCTGCCCCAGTCAAATCCGTTTTGGCTAGATGCGCCACCTTAAGATTCGCCCGTACGAGTATGACCCGGAGAAGGTCAGCGTCACTCACATTCGCATTTTCCAGGTTTGCCCCGGTCAAATTTGCTTCCAACAAACTGGACTCTGTCAAATTTGCCCCGGATAACATGGCACCTGAAAGATTCGCCTGATTGAAATTGACATCTTGGAGGTTGGCACCATCCAAATCAACACCGGACAATTCCATTTTTGAAAAATTCCCACCACTCAAATCTACGCGCTTAGAAGGATTAGCCTTTCTCCATGCATTCCAGGCGTCCACACCCCCCTTGATGAGCTTCAATTGCTCTTGATTTGCCATGAAACTCCTTTAATGCCGACAACCCGTCTTGATAAAATATTTTATCCGTGGCTTAATCGTATATCCTCAACGGTGGCTTAAAACAATTAATACAAAACCCCATACACTTCTCTTCCCAACATACGGGAATAGATCCAACTCCTCAGCAGCTAGCGGATTCGAGAATTCTATCGTAAAACATCCCAGATGAACTCACAAAGTGGGTAGAAGGCCAAGCATGAAAAGGAACTTGAAGCCCACATGGCAAGTTGTGGGAAAACCCTGTTTATCGATTCCTTATCCTAGTCCAATTGGCCCATTCCTCTCTCCACATACCCGGCCCAGCTTGAACCTGGAGCAGGATTCCCTCCCTCGCTGTTCTCACCGTCATGTCGTCCAAACTGGGAGTCGCGGTGAACCAGACCGCCCCATCGCGATCAGTCCGGTATAAAGGAAGCCCACGTTTTTCATACGCATCGAGCACCTCAGGAGCCGGATGTCCATACCGGTTGTGGGCACCAACCGAAACAACCATCGTTTCAGCTTGAAGTTGATTCACCCACTCATGGTTCAGAGAACTTTTCGCTCCATGATGCGGCACTTTCACGATGCGAGCAGAAAAACCATTGGAAACGTGCAGCAATTCATCGAGAGATTGCTGTTCCACATCGGCCGTGAACAAAAATGAATGCTTCCCGCACTCCAGCCTGGTAACGAGCGATCCATTATTGAGATCCTTTCCACTCGACACTGTCCAGGAACCATCCCTCTCTGCCCGTTGGCTGCGGGAAGGACTCAGCACAGTCAGAGAACAAGGTCCTGGGCTGACAATGACAGTTCCTGCCGTAGTTATCTGTTCCTGAAGCCCGGCAGATTTTACCGCCAAGTGGAGTCGAGAAAAAAATCGTTCCGGCCGGGAGA
>JACDDF010000020.1 GCA_013817135.1 Nitrospirales bacterium | reverse complement strand
ATTTCCCGCTCATAACGGATAACGACATTGGGGAAAATCCCACTTCCTCGAAAGCACTCGAGATTCCGCTCAATTTCACTAGCCAGGGAAGAATCACAAAGGACCATTCGCTTAAATTGCTGCCCATTGATTGTGACGAAATGAAGGCTCTTCGCCTTTTGCAGTCTCGTTCCGCCAAGCCGGGACATCCAATAGCTCAGGCGTTTCCACCAAAAGGGAGAACGTTGTCTGATGGAAAACCTGAACGGATTGATCATGCTAATGGCCTCACCGCGAGGAATGTGGCGTGATCCCACCACCTGCGGTCCATGCGTTTAACATTCATCGTCTTTTTCGCTTCTCCGGCAACACAACATGGGGGAGACAACTGGGTCGGGGGAAAGTCAAAAGTTAAAATGGAGAAATGAGGAGATCAGGACTCGTCAATCCTTTCTAGCCGGCTCACTTCATTCTCTTTCTTCATTTTCATGGTGTACGGGTGAGCCAAGGCTCATGATACCTGTTAGTTCATTGAAAGACTTTTCACGGGTTAATCCGATCTTGACAATTCTGTCAGATCGTTTCCATTGATATGGTCATGGTATTATAATGATTAGACGTAGCAGAAGAAAATTGCACATCCGAATTTCCTGTGGTCAAAAAATTGAGTTTCCGGCAAATTTCGAACTGTTCTTGAATAGCACGAAATGGAGCAAGACAGACCTCAACTGCCCGTTCCTTCCCATGCGAAAGGAAACGGGAAAACGGTTTATGAGTACCCCACATTCTTTCGATAGATCGCCAAGCCTCCCCACTCATGTCATCTCCTCGAACCCCCAAAGTCACCGTCTTCATTCCTGTGCACAACCGGGACCGCTATCTTGGAGATGCCATACAAAGCATTGTAGACCAACAGTTTCAGGATTTTGACATTCTCCTCATTGATGACGGATCGACGGACCGCAGTGTAGAGGTCATGCGATCCTTTCATGATCCCCGTATCACCATCGTCTGCAATGAAACAAACCTAGGAATACCCCGTACCCGAAATCGGGGGCTGGAGCTGGCCAGAGGAGAATACATTGCCCTGCTGGACAGTGATGATCGGGCCGGGCCGGATAGACTACGAAAACAGGCTGCGTATTTGGATGCTCACCCTGGTTGCGTCCAGGTTGGCAGTTGGTGCCAAATGATGAATGAGGAGGGCATTCCGCTAAAAAAAATCAAACGACAACCCACGAACCCTGACGAAATCACTGCCGAACTGCTGTTTCGCTGCTGCATGAGCAATCGGACCATTATGGGACGAACCGAAATCCTTCGCAAATTCAGCTATCGCAATGACTTTCCCCGATGTCAGGATTACGATTTACATGTGCGTCTTTCTTCCCGATATCGAATGGCCAACATCCCGGAATGTCTTGTGCTGGGAAGAATCCATTCCGAACAGATCACGGCTCTCACCCCGGATTTAGGAGATTCAAAGAAACGACAGATTATCGATACGCAACTCCATGAGTTGGGAGTATCGTTTGCTCCGGAAGACCTTGATCCGCATCTCATGCTTTCCCGGATGCGAAAAATGCAATTTACTCCGGATGCCGCCTATCTGCGATGGGCGGAAGACTGGCTGCTTCGATTACTCCATGCTAATCAATCAGCCAGGAAATATCACTCTCGCATCTATTCAAAAATTCTCTTGATGAAATGGGCTCATGCCTGCTGGGTGGCCCGAAAAAATATGGGAATGGGATGGATAACAACCTTGCTTCGATCTTCTCTGACAAGGCAATTACTTTTTACCAAACAATAAACATCAAGCCGGCATTACAAGACTTGACTCTCATCCTGTGCACATCTCTAATCACTCTTCCCCCCCACACATGACCATGCCATTCGACTCTCTTCCTGCACAAACTCCACCGAGCAAGATCGCCATCTTTCTTCCATCACTGACGGCGGGAGGAGTGGCCCGCGTCATGGTGCAACTTGCCCAGGCATTCGTGGAGAGCGGGCACACCGTCGATCTGGTGCTTTGCCGAAATCAGGGGGAATTTATGGGGAAACTCCCGCCCCAGGTAAGAGTACTGACGCTGAAACCCCGCTCAGTCTGGGCGTCACGGGTTTTGTTAATGCTGAAAAATTTCAAGGCATTCCGGGTCCTCTTCCTGCCCGTCCTTTGTTCGCTCAACCCGCCAAAATCCTTGGCCTTCCTTCCTGACTTGATTCAATATCTGCGGCGGGAAAAACCCACCGTTCTTCTTGCCGCAAAAACTCACACCAATTTAGTCGCGCTTTGGGCCACCCAATTGGCCAAAACCTCCAATCGTGTCGTGATTAGCGAACGCACAACCCTGAGCGATATTACCAAGACCTCTAATAAGTGGCGCTGGCGTTTTATCCTACCTGTCCTGGCTCATGAATATCCGAAGGCTGACAGAATCATTACGGTATCTAATGGTGTCAACGAGGAACTGGCCATGCATACCGGTCTCCCGCCTCAAAAAATTACCACCATCTATAACCCCCTCTTGATCCAAACAATCAGAACAAAAAGCCTAGAGCCTATCAACCATCCCTGGCTCCAGGAGAAGGGAACTTCTCCTATTATCTTAGGAGTCGGTCGTTTGGTGCCGCAAAAGGATTTTGCCACATTACTCAAGGCTTTTTCCCATGTTCGCCGGTCCAAACCGGCTCACCTCGTGATCATCGGAGAAGGAAGACTGCGGTCGGAACTCGAAGCGCTGGCTCAAAGCTTAGGGATTGACAAGGATGTCTGGATGCCTGGATTTACGGACAACCCCTATGCCTTTATGGGCCGGTCCTCGGTGTTGGTTCTTTCTTCAATTTGCGAGGGCCTTCCGAATGTCCTGCTTGAAGCACTCGCCTGTGGCTGTCCTATCGTCAGCACCGATTGCCCTAGCGGG
Source organism: Nitrospirales bacterium (assembly GCA_013817135.1). GTDB lineage: Bacteria > Nitrospirota > Nitrospiria > Nitrospirales > UBA8639 > Nitrospira_E. The sequence continues at coordinate 9,400 of JACDDF010000020.1, read as the reverse complement.
CCTTCAGAAATTCTCCAAAATGGCACTGTTGGGCCTCTGGTCCCGATGGGGGATGTTCAGGCATTAGCAAAAGCTATCCTTTCGACGCTTGAAAGGCCCCCTTCCAAGACCCTATTACAGGCACGGGCAGCAGACTTTGATATTCGAGAAATTTCCCGCCAATATTTGGCCGTCCTTTTGGGAGAACGCGGAATAGAATCAGTCCAATCCGCTCTTCACAACGGCAAGGAAGGCCAGAAAGCATGAAAAGAGATGTACCGTCTGCCCTTACCGGATTCGCCGGATGCGTAGATTAGAATGACGGTGGCATTCCGGTTGGCGACGGGAGCACCTCCTTGAGATGGTCGACTATGACTTGCGCCATGGCTTCAGACCCTCTGCCTTCAAGATCAAAATGAACATGGTCGGAAAAGACCCAATCCTTCCCGGAAAGCTTCGCCGACGCATCAATCAACATGGCCCCTTTCTCAGCAGCGACATTCCGGACAATGGCATCCAACCGGTCAAAAGTCTCGACAAGAGCCTCATGGGTCAGACCAACATGGTGATATTCGATACGTTCTCTCTGGACAGGCGTATTTGTGGAGTGAACAAGGCGAGCCTGAGTCACAAGGATGGGCTTCGCTCTAATGTTGACAGCCAGATCGACGAATATCTCCATAGCAAGCCGATATTGACGAAACCCGTCCGGATTCAATGCGGAGACTTGATCCTGCATTTCTTCGAATTTCTGAATACCTTCCATACTCAATTTTAATTTTTTCTTGTAAACGATTCGTCTAAGGACGTTATAGAGTTGGGAGGTTTCGCAAAGCCACTCATCCAGGCTGTTGCGATATTGGATACGAGGGTCAAATTTCTGAAGAGGCGGCTGAAGGGTACGGAGAGCCGTCTGATGGGAATTTAGATATTTAATGTCGTTCCAGCCATTATAGATCACCACATAGTCCGGCTGAAAGACAAACCCTTCCGTGAACAATCTCGCCACGGATTCAAGTGACGTATGTCCCATAATTCCCGCGTTCACCACCTCAACCTGTGGAAATCCTGACTCCCGCAGCTTCGCCTCAACTTGAGAGGGCCAATCCTTGCCTTCCGAAACCATCGTATCAAAGGCGGCAGATCCGCCATACACCATGATCCGGATCACTCCATCCGGTTTTTTCGTCTCAAAATTATGACCGCGATACCCCTTTTCATTGATCTCCCACACCACTCCCTTCCGTTTCCCGAAAAAATGTTCGACCGTCTGGGCCTCCTGTTTAAACACGTGCCTGGCAAAAATGGCAGGGTCAAACTGGACGGACCGGCTTCGAAGGACGGCTGGGGTAACATCGCTGTTTTCCACAAACAGCCTGACTCCCAATTCACCAATTCCGAATACCATTGCAAAACACACAACGGTTACCATGACAACGAAGACAGGTCTTTTATGCAACAAGGTCACCTTCTCGCCTTGATATTAGTCGCAAATGCTCCAAGTTCAAAACGTGCATACCGACTTTAGGGCGAACCTGAAGGGGTCAGCTGAAGGGGTCAGGAACCCAACCCAATGTCGGCACACCCCTCTCTCCCTTGCTTGGGGGCTAACAATCGCGCGAACTTCAATGGCAAAAGTAAAATTCATGGAACGGAAAGCGTCGAAACACCAGTAGCCGATGATTCAAGTCGGTTCAGCATTTCGCTTAATCGTTTCGCAATGATTCGATTTCCCAACCCGTTTACATGACAACCATCATTATAAAGATACTCATCCACATCAAACGCATCTGTAAAATTATGTATCTAAACGAGATTTTCTCCCACTTGATTATCCGAACGAAGGGATAAACGCCTGGCAAAACTCCTGTCTTTTGATCACGTTCATCCCCAATCAATCTCTTTAATGATTTTCACGAGGCATAAAGAAATTGGTTTTGAGAAATACTGACCTGTAGGACACGGTCCCTCTAACCCTTCAGAATCTCACTAATATTTCATTTTGACATCCACATGAGTCACCTCTCCCATGACTTCAAACGAAGATTCTTCAAACGTCGGAGCGGCTAAAAATAACGAGGGATGATTCGACACGCCAAAACCCTCCGTAGGCAAGCCGGTCCAATTACGGTCGAATTTATGATTGTCGTTTTCATCATGATAGACGACCACGGCATATTTTCCTTCCATCGGTGCGGCCACACACAGGGTCATAGAACCTTTTTTGGCAGGTTCCCGTTCTTTGTCAGCCTTGGCTCCCTTGACTAAAAAACTCTCTGGATCAGGTCCATACAGAACTGCCTTAAGGGATCCTGCAGCGCTTTTGATTCCATGCACATGAATGTGAATGGGCCTCCCTTCAGAGGGACAGGTATTGACCGGTAGCTGCAACTCTTCACCAAAGCTTGCGGAAACACTGAGTAAAAACACCATTAAAATATACATGCCAACCCCCTTTGGTCGCGAATAGACTGGGCTCGAAAACATTTCCAATTCAACACTCACAAATGAACACCATATGATGAGAGCAAAATGAGCGGGTACACGCGTGGCTCGTGACTGAGGATGACTTGAGAAAATCAGAGAGGAGGGTTTTCTTGAGGGGTCAAGTTGGGTTTCCGTTTTTCAAAGGCAAATAGCACAAGTAGGGAGCACACACCCACGCTAATCGCGGAATCGGCCACATTGAAGGCTGGCCAATGATAGCCATTGATATAGAAATCTAAAAAATCGATGACTTCTCCATATTGCAGGCGATCAATAAAATTCCCGATCGCGCCGCCAAAAATAGACGCAATGGTCATTTGCCCCCACCAATCGTGGGGTTCTAACCGTAAGAAGATGGTAATTAATAATCCCATGGCAAAGAGGGATGTCAGGAAAAAGAAAATGAGCCTAAACCCACTACTGGTCGTGCCCATGATCCCAAAGGCGGCACCGGGGTTTCTGATGTAGGTCAAGGAAAAATATCCTGGAATAATGGGGATGGACTCGTGGAGATACATCGAACTGGCAATGTAATATTTGGTGACCTGATCGAGGCTCACGATGGATGTCACAACGAGACCTAACAACACAAATCGATGAATGCCGTTGCTCATCTCAGCGCCTCCACGCATCGGCCGCAGAGCGTCGGATGTTGGGCCTGTGAACCCACATCCTGGCGAATATTCCAACATCGATCACATTTGGTGCCTTCGGCTTTGACGACCTCTATCGCCAAACCTAGGCTCGCATCAACCAATTCGTCTCCAGGTAGGGAGGCAACCGCTTCCACCTTCACGCACGAAACAATAAACAGTGCCGGCAAATCGGTGAGATACCTTTGGAGCAACGTACAATTGGGTTCAGTCGAAAGCAAGATCACTGTGGCATCTAGGGAAGAACCTATCACCTTGTCCCGTCTCGATTTTTCTAAAGCGAATTGTACCTTACTCCGGACTTGGAACAAGTAGGTCCACGTCGTGTGGAGCTCTAGGTCTTGAAAAACCGTGGAAGATTCTGGAAAGTCGGCCAAATGCACACTCATCGGCTTAGATCCTTCTACCGTGGATCCTGGTAGAACCTGCCAGATCTCTTCAGCTGTAAAACTCAGAATAGGCGCCATGAGCTTGGCTAAGGCTGACACAATGTCATACAAGACCGTCTGAGAACCACGCCGAAGTGGCGAGTTCGCTGGGAAGGTGTACAACCGGTCCTTCAAGATATCCAAATAGGTGGCGCTCATATCGGTGGAACAAAAATAATCCAATTCATGCACGACTTGGCGAAATTGAAATTGCACATACCCTTTTTTTACATTGTCGATCAGTTGTCCTAACCGCCAGAGCGCCCATTGATCCAACTCCGGCAAATCCGCATGTGGCACCGCATGAACAGCTGCATCAAAATCATACAGATTACTCAGGAGAAACCGGCAGGTATTGCGAATTTTTCGATACGCATCCGTCAATTGTTTTAAAATGTCTTTTGAGATACGCAGATCTTCCTGATAATCCTGGGAGGCCACCCACAATCGCAGAATTTCCGCACCAGACTCTTTGATAATTTCTTGTGGGATCACGACATTGCCTGCCGATTTCGACATTTTCTTGCCTTCCCCATCCAAGACAAATCCATGGGTCAGCACGGCCCGATAGGGTGCTTGCTCATCCGTCGTCACCGAGGTTAATAGCGAACTGTGGAACCATCCCCTATGTTGATCGGAACCTTCAAGATATAAATCTGCGGGATACCAGCCTTCACCTTGAGGCCTCAACACCGCCGCATGACTCACGCCCGATTCAAACCACACATCTAAAATATCATGTTCTTTCTTAAAGGACCCATGGCCGCATTGCGCACATGTGGTTCCAACGGGAAGTAATTCCTCGGCAGAACGACTAAACCAAATATCGGCCCCACCCTCCTGCATTTGAACACTGATATGCTCGATCACTTTGGAATCAGCTAATGGCGTGGAACAGCCTTGGCACGAAAACACCGGAATGGGCGTCCCCCACATTCGTTGGCGAGATAAGCACCAATCCGGACGGTTCAAAATCATCCCGTAAATACGATCTCGTCCCCGCTCTGGAATCCATTGGACTCTATCAATTTCTTTCAGGGCTTTTTGGCGAAGATCGGCCTCCTCCATGGACACAAACCATTGGTGCGTCGCCCGAAAGATGACCGGTTGTTTACAGCGCCAACAATGAGGATAAGTATGTTCAAGCTTTTTTTCACCAACTAATAACCCCTTGGCTTTCAAGACTTCCACAATCCCAGGATTCGCCTCCAAAACGGGTTGCCCTGCAAACTCAGGGAAATCATCCGTAAACCGTCCTGCATTATTGACCGGCACCAGGATTTCTAAGGGCTTCCGATCCGGCAGCATGTCGACATAAGGGGGTTTGTTATATTTCAGAACTAAAAGATAGTCATCCATTCCATGTCCAGGAGCAATATGCACACACCCGGTCCCTTGCTCCAAGGTCACAAAATCTCCATTGAGGATGGGGACCTCTTTCTTGGCAAATGGAGGATGACACGTCCACCCTTCAAAATCTTTTCCTTTTTTCTTGCCCAATACCTCAAATTTTTCAATTTTACAGGCCTTGGCAAATGCGTCTTCCAATCCAACCGCGACGACAAAAGCCTCTTCGCCGGCTTGAAGAATGGCATAGTCAAAGTCGGGATGAAGACAAATGGCTTGGTTCGCGGGAAGGGTCCAAGGGGTCGTTGTCCAAATGACAGCCGAAACGGCTTTTAACTCTTTGACTGTTGGAAGACCCAATCGTTGGTCGGAACCCATTTCAGCCGGCGAGACCGTAAAGGGAAATTTCACATATACCGACGGTGAGAGATGATCCTCATATTCCACTTCGGCTTCAGCCAGCGCCGTTTGATCCACGGTACACCACAACACAGGCTTCAATCCCTTATAGACCCGACCCTTTTCCACAAACTTTCCAAACTCTCGAACAATCGCTGCCTCATAGGCATGATCCATCGTCAGATACGGATGCTCCCAATCCCCGAATACCCCTAACCGGCGAAACTCGTCCCGTTGAATTTCAACAAATTTCTCCGCATACTCGCGACAGAGTTTCCGGAGTTGCACCGCACTCAAATCTTTTTTCTTTGCACCAAGCTGCTTGGTCACCTGATGTTCAATCGGCAACCCGTGACAATCCCATCCAGGGATATAGGGAGCCTGGAAACCCGCCATGGTTTTCGATTTAATAATGATGTCTTTGAGAATTTTATTGAGCCCATGCCCGATATGAATATGCCCATTCGCGTAGGGAGGGCCATCATGAAGGATATAACGAGGGCAGCCATTTCTGGCCTCCTGAATGAGGTCGTACACCCGTTCCTGGTCCCACCACGCTAATCGCTCAGGTTCTTTTTGGGGCAGGTTGGCCTTCATCGGAAAATCAGTCCGAGGAAGGTTCAATGTCGTTTTGTAGTCCATGGGGAAATTCTCAAGAATATTAGGGCAAACTCAGGGCCATTCTAGCCATGCCCCTTAAACCCGTCAAACAACGTCCTTCAGTCTTAGCGCGACAACACATCAATGGGAGACGACACTGTTATTGATACGAAAGCGCAAAAAATAAGGGAAGGGAGAAACCACAGAAGGAAGGTATTCAGCTCAGATCCATCATGCGGTCCAAAGCCAACTTGGCAAACACTTTCTCCTCGTCGGGAACTTGGATGTGATTGACCACATGGCCCTGCACGAGATTTTCCATGGCCCAACATAAATGAGGCCCATCAATTCTAAACATCGTCGAACAGCGACACACCATTGGGGAGAGGAAAAAGACTTGCTTATCGGCTTGATCATGTTTCAACCGGTTCACCAGATTCAGCTCGGTTCCCACCGCCCAAATTGTTCCTGGATCGGACTGAGTCACCGTCCGAATAATAAATTCCGTCGATCCCACCAGGTCTGCCTGATTGACCACATCCTCATGACATTCAGGATGCACAATAACCTGAACATCAGGATACTGCTTTCGGAAATAGGCTACGTGTGCCGGTTGGAACATCTGATGCACACTACAATGCCCCTTCCAGAGAATTAGACGAGCCTTGTGAATTGATTCACGAGTATGTCCGCCATTGGGTTGAAAGGGATCCCAGACGATCATCTCCTCAGGGGGAAACCCCATCGCATTCGCGGTGTTCCGCCCTAAATGCTCATCTGGAAAGAAAAGAATTTTCTCTCGCCTCTCCCAGGCCCAGTTCATAATGGCTTTGGCATTTGAAGAGGTACAGGTCACCCCACCATGTTCTCCGCAAAAGGCTTTGAGACCAGCAGCTGAATTCACATACACGATTGGGGTCACGGTCTCCTCAACAGGCAACATCCGTGCAAGCCGCTCCCAACAATCATCCACCTGTTCCATGGAAGCCATATCCGCCATTGAGCAGCCCGCAGCCATATCAGGCAGGATGACCGTTTGATTGGAACGACTGAGAATGTCGGCTGTTTCAGCCATGAAATGCACCCCACAAAACACCACATGAGGAAATTCAGGGTGCTCAGCCGCGTACTTGGCCAAGAGCAGAGAATCGCCCCGGAAATCGGCATGAACAATCACATCGTCTCGCTGGTAATTGTGCCCAAGCAGGAGAACGTGTGCCCCAAGTATCCGCTTAGCCTCCACAATTCGTTCGAACAATTCCGTCTCTTGGAGAGATTGGTAGTCCGCAATGGGCAGTTCTATGATGGTCGATAAGGTCACGCCAAATTCCTTATGTTGTTAAATTCTTTCAAATCATTCCTTGGCTGCCCATGAGATCATCTCGTTAAGGTCTAACCAGGATGAGGAGCCAGTCTGTCATTGTAGCAAATCATTCCCTCATGAAAAAGCCTGAAGACCTGAGAGCCAAAATCCCCCAGGATTCCCTGTGATGTGATCGATTAACACTCTGCACACAACAGATTTAACGCAAAACCTCTCGATGACCCACTTGGAAATGAAAGATATGCTGCTTTATTTCCATGAACCTGTATACGAATCTATTTACCATGGCGCATCACATGAGAGTTTGACAAGGGAAAAGATCCAGCGGTACGATGACTTTCGCTAGGGGTGCGACAAGCTGAGAGTCCCAAAAACGGGGACGACCCTCACGACCTGACCTGGATAATACCAGCGTAGGGAAGCAGGACCCACGAAAGCCCGCACAAGCAGCCGCACTCTTTAGCTAAAAAAAGGGGCGGCTTTTGTATTTTTGAGCAAGCTCCCTGGACCAATTTCCTAACCCCCAGAAAGAGAGGGTTTGCATGACACCACCCCAAGCCACGACATCTAGCCCTTCAACAACATCATTACCCGTCGTTTCGGAGGAGCCCCGTATTCCTCTTTCTTCCTTATCGATTCAACCATTTCCCGGCTCACAAAAAATATATCGAACCGGCTCGAGGCCAGATGTACGAGTCCCTATGCGCGAGATTCATCAAACCCCAAGTCATAGTCCTCAAGACCACACTGAAGTTCAGAACCCGTCTGTCATCGTCTATGATACCTCAGGATCCTATACGGATCCTGCTCTCCACATTGATGTGCGCAAAGGGCTCCATCCCCTCAGAAAGGAGTGGATTGCGGAACGGCAAGACGTAGAACCGTTGAAAGAGGTCAGTTCACAGTATGGACGAACCCGGGCCAACGATCCCGCCTTACAGGCCATCCGGTTCCATTTGCAACGCCCACCCCTTCGCGCAAAATCAGGTCGAAATGTCACCCAATTGCATTATGCTCGGAAGGGAATCGTCACACCGGAAATGGAATTTATTGCCATCCGGGAGAACCAGGCACGTGAGGAGCACCCATCCGCCCAACACGGGACTGGACAAGCTTATGGGGTGACTCAACATCCTGGCCAGAATTGGGGCGCTTCCACTCCCTCCTACATTACCCCGGAGTTTGTTCGTGATGAAATTGCTCGAGGACGGGCCATTATTCCTGCCAATATCAATCATCCGGAAATTGAGCCTATGATCATCGGGCGCAATTTTTTAGTAAAAATCAACGCCAACATTGGCAATTCTGTCGTGACCTCCTCTATTGAAGAAGAAGTTGAAAAATTGATTTGGTCCATCCGATGGGGTGGCGACACCGTCATGGACCTCTCCACAGGGAAAAACATCCACGAAACTCGTGAGTGGATTATTCGAAATTCTCCAGTACCTATAGGGACCGTTCCCATCTACCAAGCATTAGAAAAAGTGGGAGGAAAACCTGAGGAACTAACCTGGGAAATCTTTCGAGATACTCTAGTGGAACAAGCCGAACAAGGCGTGGATTACTTCACCATTCACGCCGGTGTACGCCTGGCCTATGTCCCACTGACGGCCTCTCGCATGACCGGCATCGTCTCACGCGGCGGATCTATCCATGCCAAATGGTGTCTCGCTCACCATCAGGAAAACTTCACCTATACGCATTTTGAAGAAATCTGCGAGATTATGAAAAGCTACGATGTGTCCTTCAGTTTAGGCGACGGACTGCGCCCTGGTTCCCTGGCAGATGCCAACGACGCGGCTCAATTCGCCGAGCTGGAGACCCTGGGAGAACTCACCCATATTGCATGGAAGCATGATGTGCAGGTCATGATTGAAGGTCCGGGACACGTTCCCATGCAACTCATTAAAGAAAACATGGACAAGCAGCTTGCCGCCTGTGACGAAGCCCCTTTTTATACCCTAGGACCCCTCACCACGGATATCGCTCCGGGCTACGACCACATCACCTCGGCGATCGGCGCGGCGATGATCGGGTGGTATGGATGCGCCATGCTGTGTTATGTCACTCCCAAGGAACATTTGGGCCTACCGGACAAAGAAGACGTGAAGGCCGGGGTCATGGCTTACAAAATCGCCGCACATGCGGCAGATTTGGCCAAAGGCCATCCCGGAGCCCAACAC
>JACDDF010000498.1 GCA_013817135.1 Nitrospirales bacterium | reverse complement strand
CTTCGAGCATTTTTATTCACAATAGAAATCAGAGCTACCCCCTTAGGAGGCTTCCAGTTCTGTTCCTCGGCCTTTCGTTTGTCAAGATTAAGTGGCTGGTCTTTTTTTATAAGGCGATTCCTGTCCAGGGGTGAAACAATAGACAACAACTTCTCAAAACCTCCTCTGCACTCATAGTTTGAGCAATATGGCCATACAAAATATTTTCCTGATCTATCCCATTTTTCCCTCAAGTCTTGTTTCCATTTGAGTCTTGAACCAGATCCCGATCGGGTTGGGGTCAACCAAATACCGACCCGGTTGTATCGGGCAGACTTCTTCCTTGGCCTTCTTGGATGAAGTGGTGAAGTTCCCCCTTCGTTCTCCTTCTCAACCACACAAAATCTGGTATAGGAAAATTTTTCCCTCTTTACATCCAGTAAATGAAGCCAGGGGCCGAATAAGGAGATGGATGAATCTCAGCCACTGGGAATTCGTCATAAGGGAAACCAAAAACCACAGCGGATGCCTGTAACACGAAACGTATGCGCCGACATTCACCGGAAGTAGGGTTCGCATTGAAATGAAAACACTGTTAGCGCTTGAACCCAGAATTCTGTTTGATGGCGCCGCTCTCGTCACGGGGGCGGAAGTGGTTCAAGACCAGACCACACAGGATCAAACCAGCCAAGACCAATCTATGCCGGGGCTGAATGCCGATGCGGAAACCAATTCCAGCGCCGACATGGCCACTGCCAGTGACGACTTATGGGCCTCCGGTCTCTCACTTACCACTCCATCCGATCGAAAAGAAATTGTCTTCATCGATACCCGGGTTGAGGATTACCAGACTCTTATGAAGGGAATCGATCCTGCCGCGGAAGTCATTCTTCTGGATGCAAGGCGGGACGGGATCGAACAAATTGCGGAAGCGCTCAAGGGCCGAAGCGATATCGATGCCATCCATCTCATTGGGGAAGGCACCGAGGCGGAACTTCATTTGGGCACAGCCTTTCTCACCAATGATTCGATCAGCGATCACTATGCGGCGCTGTTGAGTCAGATTGGGCAAAGTTTGTCTGCAGACGCAGATTTACTGATCTATGGCTGTAACTTTGGACGTGGTCAGGCCGGCCTATCGGCCATACAAACCTTAGCCGAACTGACAGGGGCTGATATTGCCGCGAGCACGGACCGGACCGGGCACGTCAGCGAATATGCCAACTGGCAATTGGAAATCTCCATAGGATTTATTGAAACGTCGGTCGTCATTGGCGAAGCCACCCAAGAAGTCTGGGAAGGGGTGCTTGCGACCTATACCGTAACCAATACAAATGATTCCGGCGCAGGCTCTCTCCGCCAAGCCATCATCAATGCCAATGCCGCACCAGGAACTGACACCATCGTTATTCCAACAGGCACGTACGTTTTGACCACAGGGAAACTGGATATTGATGACAATGTGATCATCACCGGAGCCGGCGCAGCCACCACCATCATCGATGGCAATGCGAATAAACGGGTATTTGAAACCAAAGGCAGCAGTACGGTCACCATGAGCGGACTCACGATTCAAAACGGTCGAGAAAGTGGTAATGGGGCCGGGGTCTTGGTCAACAACTCCAGCATTTTGAACCTCAGCGATGCCGTTCTCACGAATAATGACGGCACCGGTGGTGATGGGGGCGCGTTTCACGTGCATGGCACGCTGAATCTCAACCGGGTCCTGATTGAGAATAATGTGGCCAAAAAGGGCGCGGGGATCTATTTTCATGGTGCCGATGGAGGAACCCTGACCAATGTGACGTTCAGCGGCAACACGGCCGTCGACGAAGGGGGCGGGATCTGGACGGATAGGGCGATTACCGTGACCAATTCGACCTTCACGCTCAACAATGCCAATGACGCGGGTGGTATGTATTCGAACGGCGCAACCGTCACCATGTCCAACACCATTGTCAGCGGCAATACGGCCACCACGGCGAATAAGGATGTCCGAGGCAGTTTCAGCAGCAATGGCTTCAATCTGATTGAGGTTGTGGGCACGGCGACCGGCTTTGGCAGCGATATCACGGGCGTAAGCGCAAATCTGGATGTGCTTGCCGATAACAGCGGCCCGACCCGGACTCACGCGCTGTTGGCCGGCAGCCCGGCCCTCAACGCGGGCACGACCTCAGGTGCGCCTGCGGTCGATCAGCGGGGATTTACCCGTGATGCCGCGCCGGACATCGGCGCGTACGAATATAAATCCTCCTCTTTTGTTTCGAAGAATGAATTCACGGTCAATGATCCCTCCGGAAACAACGAACAAACCAGCGGGCCGGTGCGAGGAGCTGAGCGGGCTGTCGATATGGCACCCAACGGTGATTATGTGGTGGTGTGGACGAATGGAACCGCCAACGACAAAGTGTATGCCAAGGTGTTGGACGCCAGCGGCAATCAGAAGGTCGCACAGTTTCAAGTGAACATCGGTGGAGGAACCAACAATTGGACCGATGTCGCGGTGGACGATAGCGGAAATTTCATCGTGGCCTGGAACCAGGGCAACGATATATTCATGCGACGCTTCCTGGCCAACGGCACCGCTGTTGACGCCGGGGACGTAATTGTCAACACCGGCACCTCCAACACCCAGCAAAACTCTTCCGTTAACATGAACGGCGCCGGAGATTTTGTGATTGCCTGGGAAGGCGACGGCAGTGGCAACGAAGGCATCTTTGTTCGGAAGGGCAGCTTTGCCGGTGGGTTGGTTGGCAGCGATATTACCGTGAACACCTCCGCGGCCGCCAAGGATCCATCTGTGGGCATTGACGATTCAGGGAGCTTTGTCGTCGTCTGGGATGACGGTATCGGAGATGTATTTTTTCAACTCTACAACAACGGCGGGACCGCACAAAACAACGGTCAGATTGACGAATCATTCCAGGCCAACTCCGGCGGCGCAGCGGT
>JACDDF010000497.1 GCA_013817135.1 Nitrospirales bacterium | reverse complement strand
CGGTAGGACATCAAAGACAACCGCTTTGACCCCACCAACCAGACTTTCTCGCCTAACCCTACCCTAGCCCGCTAACCTTCCTCTGGTCCGCCAACTAAGATTTCTGAGCGTCCGGGAGATCATTCATTAACAATTTTAAAAGGCTGGGGTTTTCTGGATGTGTTAATAAAAAAGGCGGGAAGGGTAAATTGACCATTCCCGCCTCCTCTCGAGACAAATAGTTTAAAAACTTATTTATCTCAGTCTGACGACAATGGCTCCCATAAAATCACCCTTCTTCCAATCTGTTTTGGTCGTTTTTGGGTGCTTGTTATGGCAATCCGCACAACGGTCAGCGATAGCATAATCGGCCGACATGCCGACGGTCACTCCGCCATCGTCGGTCACTAATACTTTTTCTTGCCCTTTGAGCTAATTCCGCTAGCATGTCCTTTTCCTTGCACTCTTCGTGGCATTGGAAGCAAACAAGAGATCTGTGCCAATCAAAGACGAATCAAACTCTTTGATTTCCTTCCCGAGTTCTTTCACAAATTAAGCCGGAAGCATCATGCTGTGGTCGCCTTCACCCAATCTTCATCAGGTTTCTGCCCCCTTTGCTCGCACCGGCCACGACACCCTTGACGTACACCGTTCTGGCAGCCTTGGCGTTGGCCAGGATCTACTTGGCTGCCATTTCCTTAGCCGCATCTGCGGCTTGCCCAACAGGCACGACCAGAGCGAGCCCAATAAACAAAACGCCTGACATGGTCGAGAATGTAGCTAATCTTCTCATAATAACCCTCCTCTTCTGAGTGTTAGCAAACATCCTGTAGATGGTTTATTCCGATTCGATTATGAGGGCCATATCTCCCCTCACCCCTGTCAACTCACCTCTTCCGATCTTCTAAAATTCTTCGAAAAAACCATCCGCCGGCTTTTTATGCCCATTCGACCCCGCACTTCCAACACCTACAGCGACTTCTTTTTTAATGGGGGAATGCTTTCCCTGAGCTTTACCAGTCATAGACGAGGCCCCACGAGAATATTGAGAGCCCGTTCCGATAGTCGTTTGAGGGCGAACAGATGTCCCGGTTGTTGCCATGGGCTCCAAACGTTGAGACCCGGACTCAGCCTGGACCTTGAAAAACTCAACCTGCCGCAGCAGATCCTCAGCTTGTTGCGCCATCGACTGGGACGCGGAGGTCGCCTGTTCAACCAGGGCCGCATTTTGCTGTGTGCCTTGATCCATTTGCATCACCGCCTTGTTCACCTGGTCAATCCCCGCCGCCTGCTCCTGCGAGGCCGCACTGATTTCTGAAATAATATCCGTCACCCGTTTGACCGAGTTCACAATTTCAGCCAGCGTCTGGCCAGAGCGATTCACCAACTCACTACCACCGTCCACTTTTTGCACTGATTCATTGATCAGCGATTTGATCTCCTTGGCCGCTGAGGCCGAACGTTGGGCGAGATTCCGCACTTCGGAGGCAACAACCGCAAAGCCCCGTCCCTGTTCCCCGGCCCGCGCCGCCTCCACGGCTGCGTTTAACGCCAAGAGATTTGTTTGAAAGGCAATTTCGTCAATCACGTTGATGATATCTGCAATCTTCTTGCTACTTTGATTAATTTCTCCCATGGCCTCCACGGCCTTATCCGTCACCATGCCACCTTTTTCCGCCACTTCCCGCGCGGCGACCGCCAACTGATTCGCCTGTTTGGCGTTATCGGCATTTTGTTTGATGGTCGACGTCATCTGTTCCATCGACGCACTGGTTTCTTCCAGGGCTCCTGCCTGGGCCGAAGTTCGACCGGCGAGATCGGAGGTTCCTGCATTAATCTCCGAAGTCCCGGTCGTAATTCCGGACACAGCTGTTTTTACTGAACCGATGACTTCACTCACCCGGTCAAACATCAAATTAAACGATTCACTGGTTCGGCCGATTTCATCCTGACTGTTCACGCTGGCCCGACCGGTGAGATCTCCTTCCTTGGCTCGTACCGCCATGGACTCCAGACTCTTCATCGGCTTGACCACCAACCTCGCAATCATCAGATACAACAGCCCCATCATTAATATACCCACCGCCAGAATTCCCATATACACATTGCTGAGATTCCCTTGTAATTGTGCAGCGGGACCATCCATGGGAATCTGTACCGATACCGCTCCTAACATATCCCCAATTTTTTTACCCTCATGACAGCCTATACAGGCTTGAGCGGTTGCCAAATCCGGGGTTGCACGCCGGAACACCATTTTTCCATTCACAGTATCGTTTTTAACAAATTCTTTCTGGCCGGCAGCTAGGGCAACAAGGGCTTCTTTCTCAAAGGGATCCTGCGGAGCATTTTTCGGATTCAGGGGTGCCAGACTCACGATCCTGGCATTAAAGACACCTTCCTCAGCCAATTGTTCAGAGGTTTCACGAGCAAATGTGGCCGGAAAGGGAATCGTATCGGGAGCACTGTGTTCAACACCGGTTTTCATCCCAGCCGCCTTGGCTTTCACCACAAACTCTTTGGTCACATAGGCACGAGTAACTTCAATTTGCTTTTGAACAATAAACGCCTGATCGGACAGGACCCGTTCAAGATCCGAATGCAATTGCTGGCCGAGCAAATACGCTCCTCCAGCCAGCAAACCGGCAAAAACCACCATGATCGTTATCACGACCTTGGGGCCAATACCTAATCGATTCCAGGCTCCACGCATATGTCCTCCCTCAGTTTAAAATAATGGTTTGTTCGTTAAAACAGGAAAATAGCTTCCACCGCTAACGTTTGCTGATTATCTGTCGGGCTGCGGCCATCCAAAAAGACATTTTGATTTGATTTGTCATATCGAAATTCCAATCGCGTGATCAGCGAAGGAGCCGGCTTATATTGAAGGGTCAATGTGTTCTCCCACAAGGTTTGTGCGATAGGGGCTGAAACGGCACAGACATTCGC
>JACDDF010000496.1 GCA_013817135.1 Nitrospirales bacterium | reverse complement strand
GATCTGCTACGATATTTGCGAACCAGCTATTTACATGTGAGTTACGAACGGGTTCTTTCCGGCCCCGGTCTCCACAGCATTTATCAATTTCTCCGTGACACCAAAAAAAACGAGCCCACCTGGTTTGCCGAAAAGCTGCCTACCGGGGATCCTACTGCATTGATTGCTGAGGCGGGGCTTACGGGTAAACCCGATATTTGCAAGGAAGCCCTTCAGATGTTTGTCTCTATTTACGGGGCCGAAGCCGGCAATATGGCACTCAAGACCCTGGCAATGGGCGGCGTCTATCTTGGCGGGGGCATTGCCCCAAAAATCATATCCGCGTTACGTGAAGACACCTTCATGAAAGCATTTCTGGCAAAAGGCCGGTACAAACGGTTACTGGCCAAGATACCCGTTCGGGTGATTTTGAATCCCCATACCGCGTTGCTCGGGGCGGCCTCCGTCGCTGCCGGCATGGTTGGCTAATACCATGAATTCAAAGCCTACCCTGGTATTCGTCAGGACTCACAAACCTCTCTCTTATTCCAATGCCATGATGACAGATCTCTTCATCTGTTTTTTTTACCCTCGTCCCTGCCGTTTTGCCTGATAAGACTCGCAGCGCACCTGGCTTTGAAAAAGAATGGCCGCTAGTTTCAATGACAACACATACTTCCGGCCGGTTGTCATTGAATAATTCTCGTGCATGAAACCTCTATGCCATCCTCATCGACGCCATTAACACCCGATCAGCAAAAAGCACAAGCCGCCCAAAAGGCTCTTGATTTCATACACGATGGCCAGATTTTGGGACTCGGTACTGGTTCCACAGTCCATCATTTTTTGACGGCCTTAGGCCAGCGCGTACAACAAGGATTACGGGTCCGTGGCGTGCCGACCTCACAAGCCACCGCGGTCCATGCCAGACAATTGGGCATTCCTTTGCTGAACAATGAAGAACCCTGGGACATAGATGTGGCGGTGGATGGCGCCGATCAGGTCGACCCCCTTCTGAATCTGATAAAAGGAGGCGGCGGGGCCTTATTGCGGGAAAAAATTGTGGCGAAGGCCGCTCGGCAGTTTATTGTTATTGTGGATCAGGCCAAACAGGTGGCCCGCCTTGGGCTTCCTTTTCCCTTACCCGTTGAAATCGTGCCATTCGGTTGGCGAACGACACAACGGCATCTTGAGAATCTGGGATGGCCTTCCCCTTTGCGTTACAGAGCCGGCCAACCTTTTCTCACAGACAATGGCAATTATGTAGCGGATCTCCATATTCCTGAAATTACCGACCCCTCCGCACTCGAGTCGTCCCTCAGTCAAATTCCGGGCGTGGTTGAATGCGGGCTCTTCCTGATGATGACATCCTTATTGATTACTGGCACCAATAGTGGTCCCATGCTCACCCGTGCATCTTGAGTCAGGCGTCTTTTTTGGTAGAATTAGCAGAAGATTGTTGGCCGTTGAATGCCACCGCCCTTGCATGCAAACTTGATACAATTCTGAGCAGGGATAAGGCTCATGAAATCAGCGGCTTGTTTATGATTACTCTCCTAACCGACATAGGGAAAAGGTATTCTGCATGAGAGGACGATATCCGGGGAAAACATCCCCTGTGAGAAACAGACACCCTTTCTGGATGGTCGCGATCGCGGTGGGCCTCCTTGGGGTCACCCACATTCAATGCTCCCAGGCACCATCCTCCCCCCCTCCTGAGCCTCCCCCATCCATAACCGCAGCCCCAAGTGAGACCGACTTGCCCGTACCGGTCGTCCATGCAGTTGATTCAGCTCCCGTGGTTAAGGTCCCGACCCCTCTCCTGGCCTCCAACGAAACCTTTGTCAAAATTGCCAAAGAGGCGATGGCCTCGGTCGTGAATATCTCCGCGACCAAACGCACAGTCCAATCTCCCGGCACGAATCCCCTGCTTGAAGATCCATTTTTCCGGAGGTTTTTTGGAGAGGAATTTGAGCGACGGTTTAAACAACCACGCGAACGGCAGGAGCAAGGCCTAGGCTCCGGAGTGATTGTCAGCGATGACGGATACATCGTCACCAATAATCACGTCGTGGAACAGGCCGATGACTTGATGGTCCTCTTGGGAGATAAACGGAAACTTCCCGCGACACTTATAGGCACGGATCCCAAAACCGATTTAGCGGTGATCAAGATTGAAGCCACCGGATTATCTACCTTACCTTGGGGAAACTCTGTGGCACTGGAAGTTGGAGAATTGGTATTGGCGGTCGGCAACCCCTTTGGGTTGAATCAAACTGTTACGATGGGAATTATTAGCGCCGTGGGCCGGGCCAATGTCGGCATTGTCGATTATGAAAATTTCATTCAAACCGATGCCGCCATTAATCCAGGCAATTCCGGAGGTGCTCTCGTCAATCTGCAAGGCCAACTCATTGGCATAAATACCGCCATTTTCTCCAGAACAGGCGGCTACATGGGCATTGGCTTTGCCATCCCCAGCCAAATGGTAAAAAGTGTGATGCAAAGCCTGATCGGGCATGGGAAAGTCATTCGTGGGTGGCTGGGCGTGTCGATTCAGGAATTATCCCAGGACCTCGCGACCCAATTCGATGTGCCTGATACCCAGGGCGCGTTGGTGGGCGATGTGTTTAGCGAAGGCCCGGCGGGACAAGCCGGATTAAAACGTGGCGATATCATTCGCACCTACAATGGTGTCACTGTGAAAGATCCGAATCATTTGCGCACTCTTGTGGCCGAAACAACACCGGAAAGTTCGATTCCTCTTGCAGTGTGGCGAAGCGGCAAAATTGTCAATCTCTCAGTTTCCATCACCGAAATGCCTAAAGATACCGCTGCATTAACGGAAATGGCTCCTAGTTCGGTCTCAGGTAACCACGCCCTCTCAGGGCTTTCAGTGGAGCCCGTCCAGCCTGGACAAACACGCGATGGCCAGGGCGTGGTCGTGACC
>JACDDF010000495.1 GCA_013817135.1 Nitrospirales bacterium | reverse complement strand
TGAACCGCGACTCCCAGTATGGCCCCGGTATTGCTGTCCAATCCGGACGGAATATCTATGGCCACGGTAAAGCCTTGCGAGGCATTTATCGCTTCAATGGCAAAGGAGTAGGGGGGGCGAACCAAATAAGAGAGCCCCGTACCCAGGAGCGCATCGACAAGAATGTCGGCGTCCTGGGTGAGGGAATGCAGAGACTCTTCAGAGGGATTGACGTTAAACAGAAATGGTTTGATGATCTTGCTCAACCGCCGATACATAATCTTCGCATCGGGACTGAGTTCCCGGAGCGGAGCCATCAAGACTACCTTCAGTTTTGCCCCTTTTTTTGCCAGAAGCCTGGCAACAACCAGACCATCTCCACCATTATTGCCCTTGCCACAAAGGATGACGACTTTTTTGCCTTTAGGTGAACCCAAGGCTTCCATGAGCTGGGTCATGGCACCGGCTCCAGCCCGCTCCATTAAGGTTATGCCGGGAACCTTGGCTTCCTGGATCGTGCGCCGATCAAGCGTTTGCATCTGTTCAGCGGTCACAACCCACATAGGCAGATCACAGGAGCAAGGAGAAATGGTTAGTTAAAGTCTGAGCAACAGCAAGCCATGCATAGTCGAGTCAGGACGACATTCGCTCTGCACTGTTCGTGAATTGACTCGTGAGGGTTTCGGGGTCATTCACAGTATCTAGCTGAGGAGATCCTATTTCTTCTCGTAGACGTTAATCCAGGAGGTATTTCATGTCACGGACTGCTCGTTCAAGTCCAACAAATATTGCATGAGCGATAATGCTATGACCAATGTTGAATTCTTCAATTTCGGGAATGCTGGTCAGCCGCTTGATATTTCGGTAATTCAGCCCATGCCCCGCACTCACACGCAATCCTAATTTCGACGCAAGCTTGGCGGTTTGAACCAACGCGTCAAACTCAGCATCTTCCTCCTGCTGACGGCGGGTATTGGCATATCGGCCGGTATGGAGTTCCACGCAATCTGCTTGGACCTTGTGGGCGGCGCGAAGCTGATTGACATTAGGATCAATGAACAGACTGACGGGAATGCCGCCTTCATGGAGTAATTGCACCATGGCCTGGATACGGTCACGATGCTCGATCACGTCCAACCCACCCTCTGTGGTGAGTTCCTGGCGCCGTTCGGGCACGAGTGTCACCAGATCGGGTTTAATGTTCAGGGCAATTTTGGCCACGGTCTCGTCTGCGGCCATTTCTAAGTTGAGATGCGTCTGCACGGTTTCGCGCAAAATGGTCAGATCCCGATCCTGAATATGTCGCCGGTCTTCCCGGAGGTGCACCACAATGCCTTCGGCTCCGGCAAGGTGAACCAATGAAGCGGCAATAATGGGGTCTGGTTCAGGTCCACCGCGAGCTTGGCGAAGGGTCGCCACATGGTCGATATTCACGCCGAGTCGTGCCATGAAAGTCCTTTAAAGTCTGGGTGAGTGAAGAATCAAGGAGATCCCATTATGTCAAAAGGGAAAATCTTCCCGCAATAAATGGAAATTTTGTGGAGGGAGAGTGAATTGGATAAAATAATTGAAAATTCCCATTCTCTGAAATTGACTGGTCGTGTCACCTCATCTAGAATAAAAACTCTATTAAATCGTACGATTATCTATCCATTCCCTTCCCAAACCATCAAGGACGATTCGTCATTTTACACAAACAATGGAACCTTTTTACCGAATTCAACGATTACCAGGATACGTCTTCTCTCAGGTTCAAGAGTTAAAGCTCCAAGCCCGGAAGCGGGGAGAAGATATCATTGATTTAGGCATGGGCAATCCCGACCAGCCCACACCCCGTCATATTGTGGACAAATTGATTGAGACGGCGCGACTCGGGCGCAATCATCGCTATTCGGCCTCACGTGGTATTACGAAATTGCGGCATGCCATCTGCGATTGGTATCAACGAAATTACGAGGTCAGTCTCGATCCGGAGACGGAAGCGATTGTGACCCTGGGGGTGAAAGAAGGGTTGGCGCATTTGGCCCTGGCCATGGTGGGACCGGGTGACGTGGTCCTGGCACCGACCCCCACGTATCCGATTCATATGTACAGTGTGATCATCGCGGGTGGGGAAGTCCGCGGAGTTGAACTCGGGCCTGATTCGGATTTTTTCGAAAATCTGAAAAAAGCCTTCAAGCAGACGCAACCGGCTCCCCGGGCGTTGATTATCAGTTTTCCTCATAACCCAACCACTCGCGTCGTTGACCTGGAGTTTTTTAAAAAAGTGGTGGAATTTGCCCTGGAACACCAGGTCTGGGTCATTCATGATTTGGCCTATGCCGATATCGTGTTCGATGGCTACAAGGCCCCCAGCCTTCTTCAAATTCCGGAGGCCAAACAAATTGGCGTGGAATTCTATTCCCTCTCGAAGAGTTATAACATGCCGGGTTGGCGGGTAGGATTTTGCGTCGGGAATCGTGAGGTGATTGGTGCATTGACCAAAATCAAAAGTTACCTGGATTATGGCATGTTCCAGCCCATTCAAATTGCCAGTATTATTGCCTTGAACGGTCCCCAGGATTGCGTGAAAGAAATTGTGGGACGATATGAGCGACGGCGAAATGCTCTGGTCCGTGGACTCAACCGCATTGGTTGGCCGATCGACTATCCTCGCGCCACTATGTTTGCATGGGCAAAAATTCCACAACCCTACCTCGGAATGGGGTCGTTGGAGTTTTCCAAGTTATTGTTACGAGATGCCAAAGTCGCGGTTTCGCCGGGAATAGGATTTGGCGAAGGCGGCAATGACTATGTTCGCTTTGCATTAGTCGAAAATGAACACCGGATTTACCAGGCTGTTCGAGGAATCCGTCAGGCCTTAAAATTTGACGGGGATCCAGAATGAAAAAAGCCATCCAGGTTGGATTGATCGGGTTTGGTACCGTTGGAACAGGGGTCGTGAAGATTCTTCAGGAG
>JACDDF010000494.1 GCA_013817135.1 Nitrospirales bacterium | reverse complement strand
GTGCCAATCTGCATCAGAATAAAAAGGCTCGTGAATACAGTATTTGTCGAAAAATTTTCTCACGTTCTTGTCGTTTTGCCTCAGATGTAATCGAACATTTTTTGATGCTTAACAATAAATGAACCGTTTTGTGCTCATTGTAAAAAACAGTGCCCGTATTCACCCATATCAGGAATCGGGCTTACACCAGATGAATACTTAGCAGGGAAAATTCATTGAATCATCAAGGACTTACGTGTCGAATGCTCAAGAAGACTGAATGTGGCAACACGTTTGCTTTTGCCTAATAAAGCAACGGGCAGTCGAATTCATCAATTCATTAAAAGGGTAAGTCTTCAACACACGGAGGGATCAACAAATGATGTATGTAGATAGCCGGTACATAAGCCTGGCTCGCAAGAGCGAATTATTACAACATGAGCACGCCATGAACCAATTACGCAGACAGGTGGCGCAACTCTCAAAAGCTGTGGCTTGGGAATTGGAACAGCACCAGTCCCATCTCAAGGAACTCCAACGGGTGGAAGATACCCTCATGGGTAAAAACCAGCCCGCACACGCTAGCCAACCGACCTTAGAATCAGCTCCTTCTACTACCGGCAAATGGACTAAACTTCGAAAGCCCAACCACCGGTCTTCTCAAAACCCAGTAGCTCAACTAGTCGGATAGGTTTTCCCCGTTCCAGTTTCATCGCTTGACCCACGGAATCTCCGTGGGTCATTTCTTTTTCTTCCTCAGATTTCCTCAAAGAGGCCGAGGCAAGAGATTCAGCCTCACTCCCTACACAGTCCCCCCAAAACAGGTTATTGCCCACTTCCTCCCGCCTGCGTACAGGATGAGATCGATCGAAATCCCTATGCGCATATTTCCCCATAAGCATGAAACCCAGACGTCTCGCTCTCAATCGGGAGAACACGCATTGTGTAAAGGCAGATTGGGTATTCACCAATCGCAATGCATTGCAGAATATTCCGGCTGCTTCTTCTTTTCCAAAGCACCGTCTTCACTTTTCACAACCTATCAGCTGGCCACAACTCACCTTCCAACCAGGACAATTTGTCCGGATTGGACAAACACATCCACCAACAACCGGAAGCATCCTGGCTCCCATTTTTCAATATCACCTAGCGAAAATTTAATAACTTGGCTCGCCAATTCACTTTTTTCAATTAGGGGAACCTGCTCTGTTATCACTCTTAGCCACTCTGCCGGGTTATGAAATCTATGAAGCCTTCGTACATTTTTTGCACAATTGTATTTCAAAAAATTTGTCTCGTATGGGTTACGTTCCGTTATCACATGTCAATGCTCTTTTACATACAGACCGGGCCTTTCCGTAAACCAGCGACTTTTCTGGTATCCCTTTTTCTATCAAGGAAGGCCCTGACTTTTCCCCCTGCATACCCTTGGGTGGGCGCGGAAAGCACCCCTGGAAATTCCCAGCAAATCGAGAAATGGCGAAACCTGGGTCGCCTCGTTCAAAGCCTTTGCCCTCCCTACCAAACCACGCATATTGTCTTTCTTGCCACATTGACCTTTTTGGGCTGGGGAATGTTTGAACTGAACACTTCCTGGCTGCAATCCCATCTATTTCATACAATTTCCGCTCAACTCACGTACCAAGTAAAACCCGGGCCCTCCCCACTCACGGTGTTTCCATTATCAGGCCCCATGGACGAACGCCGCGGGTATACCCGACTCCCCGTTATCCTATCAAAGCTCCAAAAGAAAGGATTCGTCATTCAGACGCAAGCCCATCCATCTACTGAACTCTCGACCATCTCCGATTTAGGAATCTCTCCCATCTACCGGGAAAAGGCTCAGAGCGGATTACATATTGTCGATAGTCATGGTCAGGACCTGTTTCGCCATGCAGATCCCAAGCGAGTATTTCCCAATTTTGAAGCGATTCCCCCTTTGTTGGTTCAAACTCTTCTTTTCATTGAAAATCGAGAATTACTTGATCCCTGCTGTCCCTATGCCAATCCGGCCGTAGAATGGGACCGGTTAGGGCAAGCATTCCTCACGCAAGGCATCCGGTTGGTGAAAAACGACCAGAACGTTCCCGGGGGAAGCACTTTGGCCACGCAATTGGAGAAATTCCGGCATTCTCCCGGAGGCCAAACCTCCTCCCTTCTTGAAAAAGCCAAACAGGTGACGGCCGCCAGTCTCCGGATTTATCACGACGACGTGCGGACGCAGGAGGCTCAAAAACATTTAGTCATGGATTATATGAATGCATTCCCGCTCGGCGCGTATCCAGGTGCCGGGGAAATCCATGGATTCGGTGATGGGCTATCAGCCTGGTTTCACATGGACCTCAACCGGTTTTCCCAGATTCTGGCTGTTAAAGACCCGACGTCTTTGGACACAATGGCCTTGACCGCTGCCACATATAAAAAGGGCGTCGGTCTCCTCCTGGCTCTTAGGCGACCCTCCTATTACCTGACACACATTGATGCTCTGAACGAGAAAACCAATACCTACCTTCGCCTCCTGACAAACGCCGGCATTATTTCCCCAGCCTTACGAGACCTCGCGCTTATTTATCCTTTGGTCTTTGCGCCGGCAACGTCAACGAATTCAAGCAAAACCTCCTTTCAAGACCAAAAAGCCCAAAATTTCATACGCGCCCATTTACAAAATTTATTAGGGCTTCCAAGCCTGTATGCCCTGGACCATCTGGACGTCACCGTGGAAACAACCCTGGATCGCGATCTCCAATTCCGGGCGACCACCCTTCTGCAACACCTGGCCGATCCCGCCTTCGTGACAGACTCCAAACTGACTCAACCTCATCTGCTTGCTCAAGGAAATCCGGCGGATATCATTTATAGCTTGACTCTGTATGAGCGAACGCCTCACGGCAATCTCCTTCGAGTCCAGACCGACACCCTCAATCAACCATTGGATATGAATCAGGGCTCAAAAATGGA
>JACDDF010000493.1 GCA_013817135.1 Nitrospirales bacterium | reverse complement strand
GACATAGACAAGCAATTTGGCGGATGGAACCAGGACATGAGCGTTGGTCAGAATATGTCCGTCCTGGCTGATAAAAAAACCCGTCCCAAAAGAGACCGATTTTGTCTCCCGGTCTACCGAAACCAGAAGAACTGTACTCGAGCGAGACTGCAGGTACATGTCACTGCGTTCTGATGCCCAGGTGTTCTCGAAGCCCATCCAGCCCCACAATATGATCACCAGGATCAGCCCGGCATTCCTTAATTGAACGGATAAAGATAGTTTTTTGGGAGGGTGTTGATTCAAGGGTCCCTGGATGGGGTTCATGATGAGAGAAAATTGAGATCTCACAGGCTTTGATATATTTTTGCGAGAGGTTACGGAATTTTGTCCATGTCCTTTTCTTCCTTCCATCTGATAGTTCTAATGGTAGTTCTAAATATTATCACCCAGGTGGCATGGTATGTCTAATGCACCTCAGAATTTCCATCAGGCAAAGAAGAAGGACAGCCGGACATCGTAACAATTTTCCGTTTACTCACAACAAGGAGGTGCTCCAATGACAAAAATGCGAAATTCAATTTTAACCCTTGCCTGCTTCGGTCTTTTATCCACGACCGCCATGGGAATGCCCGCAGAGAACATGACCGACCAGGGCGGAGATCAAGCCACAACCACGGATCCCATGAGCCAGTCCTCACCTGGCATGAGTTCAGACAGCATGGGCACCGATGGCCAGGGGAGCGGCATGGGTTCCGGCCATCAAAACAGTGAATCGATTACGGGTGAAATTCTTACTGTAGAAGGGGATCTATATACCGTCAAAGATTCAACAGGCAAAGAAGTGCAACTGCATGTGGACGAATTCACGCAAAAAACCGGAAAATTGAAAAAGGGAGACAAGATTGAAGCCGAGGTCACCGCGGAAGGTCACGCACTCATGCTGAAAAAAGCCAAAGGCATGAACTAAGCTTCAGCGAAGTCAGTCAAAAAAGCCGGCGGATTCCGCCGGCTTTTTTTTTCCATCCCCTCATTTGGTCTGTTGGCCTGGGGATGAATGCTCAAGGGGGAGGAAGGATTTCTGACTTAACATTTCTCGGAATTGGTGCAGTTGGGGCAGAAGGGCTGCCAACTCTTTCTGATATACGTTCATCATGTGCCGGAGTCCGGATTGTTCACCCCGGGCGATAAATTTCCGCAACAGAGCCACCCGCTCCTCCATGAGCCGAAAAGCGGTCCACAACGCCTGATCAAGTGTATTCGATTTCCCGGCCAACAACGAATGCTCGGTATAACCGTGCCCGAAATGACAGCGGTACCGCGTTAAGGATCCCTCAGTGTGTTCCCACAGGGTCCCCTCACATTCGGGACAACTGAGGCCAACCGCCTCCCGGGTGATTTGCCGGTTAGGAACATCGCTCGTATAGGCATCAACAGACAGACTCTCCTCAATAAGATCCTTCGGAGGAGGAAATTCTTGGCCAATCGGGGTCTTGACATGTTGGATAAGCTGGCGTGCCAGGCCTTCCACCGGCAAACAATAATCGACTTGCATATGGGCCAGCGCATTATTCGGCAGGTGTGGATATAAGGCGTCGGCAGGATCCTGCACCATCGTGATTCCCCCGCAACGCTGTATGGCGAGAAGCCCGGCGACTCCGTCATCCAAATATCCGGTTAAAATGATTCCCACTACCCGGGTGCCAAAGGAGACCGCCGCCGAACGAAACAACGTATCAATCAAAGGCCTCCACAGATTTTCACGTGGGCCTTTGGATAGCACGAGGACATTGTGATCGATCAGCAAATGAAAATCCGGAGGAGCAAGGTACATCCTCCCCAGGGCAAGGGATTCCCCATTTTTGGCAAATGTGACCGGCAGAGGGCTGAGTTTCGATAAAATCGTATCAAGAGTTGAGGAGGAATAGGCGGCAAGATGGAGCACCAGGAAAATCGTCGCGTCCAAATCCTGAGTAAGAAAAGACACGAACTTTTTGAGTGCGGTAATTCCTCACGCCGACGCACCGATGACAATGATGTCAGAATGTGATGACTTGATCATGGGAAGACGTAGCCAATGGTAACCGGAGCAATCACCTCTACTTCAACTCGTAGGGACACCAACAAGGCATGAAGATCGTTCCCCCCTATTAAACCAGAACACGAATTCCACCAACATTGACAAAATTCTAAAAGACTCAATGGAAAGATCAAAGAGGTTTTCGTATTCTCAAGTGCGAAATCCGATGTCAATGCGTCTGCCAAAGAGGGAGGTCACTCTGTGTCATTCGGTCGCTCAGGATACAATCCACGACGCATCTCGCTGAGCGTTGATGCCTTTCGACCCGGACATAGATTCTTCGGTGTCGCTCAGAATGACAACAAGCTGATGGGCCTTACTGGACCAGGATGTGCGCCCCCCATGCCTGAAAGCGGGAACAAACCATGATAAACCACGCGCCTGTGTGACTCTGTCATACCGGATTGAGAGGTGAAACCGAAGGTGGAAGCTCTTTTTTTCCTGACTAGTTAATTTTCACTCCTGATTTTCCACACCACTGCGTTCGCGGCTTCTCTCATGGTCATCCTGAGAGAAGCGAAGGATCTGTGCCCAACTCGACCGGTCCATGGCTGAGTCAGATGCTTCGCACAGCGCAGCATGACAACTATGACACGTCCCAAGCCGCGGATAGATCCTTCCATTTCGGGTTTTTCCGTGGCAATCCATTCCAGTTTCTTCGCGCACGTCCACCCGTTGAGCTATTTCTCCCGGACAAGTGCCGCGTGAATATCACGGGTGCCAGATTGGTTTGTCATGATGTAAACATAATAATGCCTCACCAGCGTCCTCAGCCTCTCTCCTTGTCATTCTGAGCCCTTCGGCCGCGCTCAGGACAAGTTCCGCGAAGAATCTGGGCCAGCTCAACCGGGCCTCGGCTCAGCCAGATGCTGCGCGGGGCTCAGC
>JACDDF010000492.1 GCA_013817135.1 Nitrospirales bacterium | reverse complement strand
TTCAGCAATTCTTGGAACACTATCATGGGATCTTTTGGCTAACCGACTATGAAGAGCCAAGAAAGTCGTTATACGTCAGTCCCAGTTATGAATACGTGTGGGACCGCCCGGCTCTTCTTCTCCTTCAAAACTCGTTGGATTGGCTGGAAGCCCTGCATCCGGAGGATCGGGACCGCATCAAGACCGCGTATCACACGCTGAACACGACCGGAGGATATAACGAAATTTATCGAATTGTAAGGTCCGACGGGTCTATTCGTTGGATCCATGAACGGGGGCTCATGAACAACAATCATTTGGGGAATCCGTACCGGATAACCCGGCTGGCTGAGGATATCACCGACCGAACCACAATGTCGGAAGCCCTTCAAGCCAGCGAAGAACGATTTGCCCAGTTTATGGCCCATCTTCCAGGATTGGCTTATATGAAAGACGAACACTACCGATTCATGTATCTGAATCAGGAATTTGAACAGGCCTTTCATATTGACATCAAACACTGGATAGGAAAAACCGTTCATGAAGTGCTTCCTCCCGACACAGCGGCAAAGCTCCAACACGATGATGACTGGGTGTTATCACATCGTCAGTCCCTGGATACCATCGAGGATATTCCTTCCACTGACGGCATCCATCAGTATTTAACCTGCAAATTCCCCATTCTGCAAAAGGACCAACCTCCGATACTGGGGGGGGTGTCGATCGATGTCACCGGCCAATTCAAGGCCGAGATCCAACGGGATCACATTTTTTCCCTCTCCCTGGATCTCATGTGTATCATCGGCATTGACGGGTATCTCAAAAAAACCAATCCCGCCTTCGAAAAACTCCTGGGCTACACACAGGAGGAACTGTTATCCCAACCCTTGATCTTTTTTACTCATCCCGATGATCGGGCATCCACCCAGGCAGCCTTTCAGCAACTCGCCGAGGAAAAAGATGTGGTGGATTTTCAGAACCGGATCCGTGATATCCGTGACAATTACCTCTGGCTGGAATGGCGTGCCACTCCGCAGCTTCAGGTAAAATTCATTTATGCCGTAGCCCGGGATATCACCCAGCGGTATTACGCAACCAAAGCGCTCCGCCGATATGAACAAATTGTGTCGACCAGTTCCGATTTTCTCTGCTTTTTAGATGAGGAGAACTGCCTGCAAGCGGTGAATCATGGATTTTGTGAATATTTCAATCTGCCTGCCCGGGAAATCACCGGTCGTCACATTCGGGATTTTGTAGGAGCGGATTTGTTTGAAACACAGCTAACCGGTCATTTAGCGGAATGCCGAAAAGGACGGGCCGTCTGCTTTCATCAGCAGGTGACATTTTCTGGAGAAAACGTTCGCTTCATGGAGGTCAGGCTGAATCCTTATGTAGAGTCGGACGGAACTATTTCAGGCGTGACGGCCATATGGAGAGATCTCACCGAACAAAAACGTCTGGAACAGCATGTGAGACAAACACAAAAAATGGAATCCATAGGTACCCTGGCAGGTGGAATCGCCCACGACTTCAATAATATCCTGATGGCCATTCTCGGATGGGCAGAAATGGGCACATGGAAACATCCCAACGGAGATTCCGCATACCAATATTTTGAGCAAATCGGAATCGCGGGTAAACGGGGACGGGATTTAATCCAGCAAATCCTCACCTTCAGCCGTCAAACGGAACACCAGCCTCGCCCGGTCGATCTTGGTCCGGTTATCGAAGAATCTCTGACTATGCTCGGGGCCACCATTCCTTCAAACATTGAGTTGCGTTTTAGTATTCATCACAACATGAATATAGTGTTTGCCGACCCCGTTCAAATTCACCAAATCATCATGAACCTCTGTTCAAATGCGGAACATGCTCTTCGCCCCAATGGCGGAACTCTGACCATCGACCTTCATGCCATCATCATTGAAAAAGGCGACGTCGGATTTCCACCGACACTGAATCCCGGAAGATATGTGCAGATCGTCGTCAGTGATTCCGGTCCTGGGATTCCCGATCAAATCCTTCCCAAAATTTTCGACCCGTTCTTTACCACCAAACCCGTCGGAAAAGGAACCGGAATGGGATTGTCAATGGTACATGGCATTGTGGAAAATCTCCGAGGACACATTTCGGTACAATCTTCCAATAAGGACGGAACCACCTTTCTCATCGCCATTCCCGAGTACCAGCTACCCACTGACTCCTCTCTTGTTGCAAAGCCTTCCCCCATCTGTCCCGGAAGTGGACATGTGCTGATGGTGGATGATGAAGTGACAATTACGGAAGTCTTGAAAGAATTCTTGGAGCATTTGGGCTATACCGTAACTGTCCACATTAACCCCTTGGAGGCCCTTGAAATGTTTCGCCTGAATCCGCACCGATTCGACTGTCTCATCACCGATCAAACGATGCCCACACTTGGAGGAGACCAGTTGTCTCGAGAAATTCTCAAAATACGCCCCGATTTGCCCATCATCCTGTGTACAGGGTTCAGTCATACGATTGACAATGAAAAGGCTTTGGAGCAGGGAATTAGCGCATTCCTCTACAAGCCGATTTTACTGGATCAACTGAGCCAGACGCTGACCCAAGTGCTGTCGCATTCCAAACCCGAAAATTCCTAGGAGCCTGTCGGACTTAGGGGATCGAGAGCGAAAAAGCGGCTGAGCGAGGCCAGATTTTGACGATTTCGCCGGCCCATAGTGGGACTATGGTCCAAGAAAGCAGCGAAATATGGACCGCTTAGAGACTTTTGCAGCCGATTCATCCTCAGTCCGACAGGCTCCTAGGTTATGACTAAGATTCTAAGATTTCTCTTCTAAAAAACCTTTGTCTGACGGGTCGCATTCAAATACCCCAGAAGGATATCCCGCCTTGCCACCACTCCGAGAAGTTTCCCATCCTCATCGACCACCGGCATTCGGATCAGATGTTTTCCTTCCAGTCGATCAATAATATCCATAGC
>JACDDF010000491.1 GCA_013817135.1 Nitrospirales bacterium | reverse complement strand
TCTGCATCCCGCCGATTCCAATATTTTCTCCGCCCGCTTGCAACTCGAATCAAAAGGATCAGTTCACGTCCACACAAGCCAACGGCTATGTGTATCTCAACGTCCGTTGGCCGCAACAAATTATCTGGACGGGAGGGTTCGCCTATGAGTCCATCAATGACCGGTCAAATGAGTACGATCGGCTCCTGCCAAAGGCCGGCATGCAGTGGAATATGACCGACTGGGCACGACTGCGGTTGTCCTATCTCCAAACGGTGAAACGGCCGCTAGTGGCCGATCAAACAATTGAACCGACACAGGTCGCCGGGTTCAATCAATTTTTTGACGATGCCAATGGGTCGATTACCGAGCAGGAAGGGGTGGCCCTCGACCTCACGCTGACGAACGATTTATATGCCGGA
Source organism: Nitrospirales bacterium (assembly GCA_013817135.1). Lineage (GTDB taxonomy): Bacteria > Nitrospirota > Nitrospiria > Nitrospirales > UBA8639 > Nitrospira_E. Next base: position 2,552 of record JACDDF010000491.1, on the reverse strand, counting down.
TTCCAACTGGCACATCGGGAACTGAAGTGGCCGTCGATTTCCAATCTCGAGACCGCCTTCTATGATCGGCGTGAGGATCGTGCATTGGGCTATGTCTATTGGGCCCCTCATCCCTGGTGGGCCTTCACGGCAGAGGGATCGTGGGAACGGTTCAAACGATCGGCCTCTGACCCTTCGGTGGTGCTTGGAGGAGAGCCACTGAAGGTGGACACCGTGGTGGTGCCGCTGAGTGCACGGTTTTTCCATCCGTCCGGATTCTTCGCCGGAGTAAAAGGAAATTTTGTCTGGCAACAGGTCGATCTTCCATCGACGGCCACCTTCAATGATGGCCATGACGAATTTTTTCTGGTAGATGCCGATATAGGGTATCGGCTTCCCAAACGTTTTGGCATCATCAGTCTGGAAGTCCGCAACCTCTTTGATACAGCCTTCAATTATCAGGATAATAATGTCCAGACCGCACGGGAAGCCGGGACGTCGTTGTTTCTGCCGACACGCATGGTCTTTGGCCGGTTGACGTTGAGTTTTTAAGATATCCTACCTGGCTCCCATATGTTGGGGCCGATGCCTTTTTGTTTTCTCGCATTCTTATTTGTAAAAAATCAGTATCTATCACCAAACGAGGACCTTCTCAATTGTAATCCTCACATGCACCCCGAAAGTCTCCAAAAACCGGTTTCGAAATTGAACAGTTGGGTTATTGGTTGCCTGATCATCAGTCTGACAGGCGTGGTGTTGGATCTCTTCCATGTCGGATTTAATGTAGAAGAAGAACTGGGATTACATTGGTTATTTCAAATCCGCGGGATTCGCCCCCCTCCTGAAGACGTGGTCGTGGTCTCCACCGATCGGCAGTCCGCCTATGAATTAGGCCTCCCCCAGGAACCCTACAAATGGCCCCGGTCCATCCATGGCAGATTAGTCAGCCGTTTGGCCGAGCAAGGGGCAAAGGTCATTGTGTTCGACCTGTTTTTCAAAGACATCGGATCACAGGAAGAGAATGCAGCATTTGCCGAAGCGATGCGTGTTGCAGGCAATGTTATTCTGTTCGAAAAATTAACCACGACGGGTTCCCAGACATATCCCGTTCGAAGCTCGATTCGGATTCCCCCCACGGCACAGTTGGCTCAAGCGGCTACCGGCTTGGCCTCTCATCCCCTTCCAACCAGTTCGCTTCGGGTGAATCAGTTCTGGCTTTTCGATCCGAACAATCCGCACCGGGCCACTCTGCCTGTTCTCGCCCTCCAATTGCATGCACGGGATCTTTTTGGGGAATTACTGGAACTGCTCCGAGAAGTGGTCCCCAATGAGGCGGCGATGCTGCCACAGCGACTACAGGATATTCATGGGCCGGATGGCATCCAACATTTGGTCAAGGCCCTGCGCACCATTTTTACAAGTCATCCGAACCTCGGGGCAACGCTGCTTGGCAGACTCCCCATCCCGCACTCTGAACCGGAAGCAGAAAATACCAGATTGTTAGCCTCGCTCATACGGGCCTATAGCGCCGAAGACAGTCAGTTCATAGACTTTTATGGCCCCCCCAGAACGGTGTTCACGGTTCCCTATTTTTGTGTGCTTACCTCTTGTTCTTCTCAGCGATTGGGCAGACCTTCATCCTTTGACTTCTCCGGCAAGGTGGTCTTTGTGGGGCTATCCGAGACAGTACAAAGTGAACAGCAAGACCGATTTCCAACCGTGTTTACATCAAAAGACGGACTTGATTTGAGCGGTGTGGAAATTGCCGCGACCGCGTTTGCCAATCTTCTTGAGAGACATCATGTGACTCCACTGCCCCTGTATCTCCACCTGTCCGTGTTGCTGGTATGGGGGATTCTCGTGGGGACAGCAGGTTTTCTGATGTCGACCACACGCCTGCAACACCGGAGTGGCCTTCTAATCGCCTCCCTGGCAGGACTTGGGCTGTGGCTCGGGATGGTGTATTTCGGCGTCATCGTGTGGGTGTTTATCACACAGGCCCTCTGGTTCCCACTGGTGATTCCTTTGCTGGTTCAACTTCCCCTGGGCCTGTTTGCCGCATTATTCAGCACGTATCGTGATGTGAACCGGCAACGGCTGATCACTGAGAAGGCATTGGCGGATTATGTCCCGGCCCCGGTCATCAAACCTCTTGCGCGAAGGATTGAAGAAATTCAAAGCCAAGGACAGGCGGTCCATGGCCTCTGCCTCCTCACGGACGCCGAAGGATATACAAAAGTTTCCGAAGCCCTGGAGGAGCACCCCGACCAATTACAAGCATTGATGAATCGATATTTCGAAGCGTTGTGTGCTCCTGTCCGGAAACAAGGGGGTATGGTGTCAGATATTACCGGGGATGCGGTCTTAGCCATTTGGCCTGCAGGCATGCTCACTCCCGAACTGCGCAAGACCGTGTGTGAGACTGCGCTGGACCTGTTGGCCGCAGTAGCTCGATTCAACAAGTCGGAGCCTGGCTATTCCCTCCCCACCCGTGTGGGATTAAGTGGCGGCCCAATGTTTACGGGGGATGTCGGGGCCGGGGAGTATTTTTCCTATATCCCATTGGGCGATAT
>JACDDF010000490.1:861-2960 GCA_013817135.1 Nitrospirales bacterium | reverse complement strand
ATCCAACGTATGATGCCGTCTGCGGCGGAAATACGGGACATGCCGAAGTGATACAAATTACCTTTGATCCCGGCATCATCACCTATCGGGAACTCCTGGAAATCTTTTTCGGCATCCATGACCCCACCACCCTGAACCGACAGGGGAATGATGCGGGAACCCAGTATCGTTCCGCCATTTTCACCCATTCATCAGAACAAGACACGACCGCACACGAAGTCATTCGCACGCTGACGGAAGCCAAGCTGTTCGATGATCCCATTGCGACCCAGGTGGAACCGGCTTCACCCTTTTACATCGCCGAAGACTATCACCAGGAATATTTTGTGCAAAACCCGTCACAACCTTACTGCGCCTACCTCATCAATCCCAAAGTGGCGAAGTTCCGGCAACGCTTTTCCGACAAACTGAAACCCTCCTGAGTGCCGGGCGGTGAACAACTTTGGAGTCGTTCTTCTCAGCGACCAGAGAAGAAATGTGAAAACGTGTCGCGCAGGCCACCCCAGAGGTCGGGATGTAAGGTCACCTGATGGGCATACACAACAATCGGCCTTCCCGGAACGCAAAAAGGTCGTCCAGCCTTTTCCATGGCAACCGGTTCCGCAATCATCGAGCCCCCTGAGGGGATGCCCATTTTCTGCACCACTAACTGCACGCGGGGCTCGAGGACACACGTCTCGGGATTTGGTCCAACCTCATCACCACCGGAAGTCATGACCCGTACACGATGACGATCCGTGACAAAAACCACGTCCCCAACTTTGGCAGGCCCATCCGGCCCCATAGAGAAAAGAATCACCGGTACCATGAGGACAGCAAAAACCGCCAAGCCGATCGACATAAGGGGGGTCCGGGAATTGGTCGAAGATTCTTCTTCCGATGAGGGATCCACATTCATCAGGACTCCACAATCTCACTGTGGTGGAGTTGTTGGCAAACTCCAGAGCGAAAACATTCTATACTTATTCTCTCCTAAAACTGCCGAGCAGGAGTTATGATGGGGTGGAGTGAGAACTTCGTGGAGGCTGTCCGATGACCTTTGAGGAGTTACGAACTCGTTGGCCATGGCGACCCATTCGAAATTGTCCCGGGCGGCTTGTCTTACCAAGATTGGAGCCCCCCGTTTCCTTCGAAATGCTCCTTGGCATGCCATTGCCATGTTCTCCGCAATCCTTTTCCAGCCCTGAGGCCAAAGATCGAGTACTCGTCTGGCCGCTACACGACGGTGGACTTATTGCCTACGAACAGCCGGATGGGCGCTTGATCCATACCCTCAATACGCCTGCGGGATTTAGCCGGAAACTTGCTCAACTAAGGATAGCCCTAAGCGAGACCAATAATCTTTTAAATAAAAATAGATCATCAGCCGGAACAACCAATTAATACGGATGTCTGCGAATACGGAAGGTATATAAGAGAGGAGAAACAAGCAGTTCGAACACCATAAACCCGACCACCGTGGCCATGACCCCAATGGCCGATAACGACAGCGCGCCCCACACGCCTAATAGGGGCAAAAGGCTCTCCGGAATTTGATCCAAGCCCAAGGCCATCCCGCTTGAGTCATAGCCCAACCGCCGCTTGATAAAACTGGAGAGGCAATCGCCGGTCATCGCTAATCCTCCAACCAGCAGCCCTATCTCCCATGGCAGACCCAACAGATCGGCGGCCAGGACCGTGCCCACCAATGAAAAGGCCACACCCCGATAGGTTTTCGACTTGCCCAAAACAGGTCGCCCATCTATGAAGGTGCCTCCACCATCAAGAGGAGCGCTCCATTGCCCTTCCAGAAGCAGCCGCCCGATGATCGGTGCTCCATTGGCCGTAATAATTAACAAAAGAATCTGAAAATAGACCATCATCATGATCGGCGAAGACAGCACTCACCCGACGGAAGAGGGAAAAACTTCATCGATTCATGTCGGGCAAGTCGGTCGTCATTCGGACCGGAACTCCCCTCACACCAATCTACGATTCGTGATTTCGAAAGGCCTGAAAATCAAACAATTGTCGATCGAGGAGATGACTGGGTATAACCTTGGACAAGGCCGCAAACAAACTATCACCAGAGCCAGGATACCGGGTATCCCAATCCTGGA
>JACDDF010000490.1:0-851 GCA_013817135.1 Nitrospirales bacterium | reverse complement strand
CTGGAGCAGGGCCTTCACTTCTTTGCGTTTTAAATTTTCCTGGGAACCACACAGGTCGCAGGGAATGATGGGAAAGTTTCTCATTTCCGCATAGCGAGCCAATTCGGCTTCTTTCACATATGCCAAAGGGCGGATCACCACATGTTGCCCATCATCGGATCTCAGTTTGGGTGGCATGCTTTTGAGCGATCCATTAAACAACAGGTTCAGCAACAACGTCTCCATCATATCGTTGCGGTGATGGCCAAGAGCGATCTTGGTCGCTCCCAACCGTTCCGCCAGCCCATACAGGATGCCACGACGCAACCGTGAACAGAGCGAGCAGGTCGTCTCGCCTTCGGGAATCAACCGTTTCACCACCGAATAGGTATCGCGTTCTTCAATATGAAACGGCACCCCAAGCCTCGTGAGGTAGTCCGGCAGCACATGTTCGGGGAATCCCGGTTGTTTTTGATCTAAGTTTACCGCAATCAGTTCATAGGACACCGGAGCACGAGACTGCATGGACATCAACACATCCAACATCGCATAGCTATCCTTTCCCCCTGAAAGGCACACCATGACCCTATCGCCTTCTTCGATCATGCTGAAATCGGCAACAGCCTGTCCCACCATTCGGCACAGTCGAGTATGAACCTTCTCGCTAGATCCGGTCAGATGAGACAAGGGTCGGATGGGTCGAATGTCTTGCAGCATAGCGTCGTCTCTACTCCTCAGTTCTTAAAAGTTATTCGTTTATTCACAGGGAAGGGGAACCTCCTCTGCAATCGCCACGAGCCGCATTCTACCTTCGGAAACTGTAAAAGAGATAGACAGTCAGAGGCGGCACCAACCCAACGTAATGGTGGGAG
>JACDDF010000019.1 GCA_013817135.1 Nitrospirales bacterium | reverse complement strand
AACAGACACTCTATCGAGTGGGCATAAACTCCCCGGTGGTAGACGCCCTCATGGAAGCCCGACAAAACGACAAGCAGGTTGCCGTACTCCTGGAACTCAAAGCCCGGTTCGATGAGGAAAACAATATTGAATGGGCAAGAAAATTAGAAGATGAAGGCGTGCATGTGGTGTATGGTGTCCTGGGCCTGAAAACACATGCCAAGGTCTGCATGGTCGTTCGTCGGGAATCAGATGGCATTCGTCGATATCTGCATCTTGGAACCGGCAATTACAACCCCATCACCAGCAAATTCTATACGGACTTTAGTTTATTTACCTGTCATCCGGTATTCGGGGAAGATGTCACCGATTTGTTCAATGCCCTGACCGGGTATTCAAAAAAAGACTCCTACGCGAAACTCTTGATTGCGCCGGTCGGGATTCGAACGAATATCATCGAACGAATCAATCGGGAAATATTACGCCAACAACAACATGGAGACGGCTACCTGGCATTCAAGGTGAATTCACTCGTCGACAAAGCCTCTATTCAGGCCTTGTATCGAGCCTCTCAAGCAGGGGTCAAGATTGAGCTCATGGTCCGTGGGATGTGCGGGCTCCGCCCTGGGATTCCTGGACTCAGCCAGACCATCACGGTCACGTCTCTCGTGGGACGATTCCTTGAGCATTCCCGCTGTTTTTATTTTCGTAACGGAGGGCAGGATGAATTATTTCTGGGGAGTGCGGATCTCATGCCCCGCAATATGGACCGGCGGGTTGAAATTTTGTTTCCGATTGAGAATCCCACACTGCGAACCTTCATTGTTGAGACCATCTTACGTCCCTACCTGAAAGACAACATGCACACGCGACAACTCCAAGCCGATGGAGCCTATACTCGCGTCAAGCCTTTGGAAAATGAAGCACCATTTCAGGCCCAGAATTGGTTTATTGCAAACTGGAAAGGGAAGCACACCAAGCCGCCCTCCTTCTGAAGACTGTGAATGACCAGTCGAATTTTCCTTTCAGGTATGCCACCACCACTCCACGCCTCCGCCAAAATTATCCGGCGGCTTTGCTAGACACCATAAACCAGTTTTCAGAAAGAAATGCCTTTTCCAACTCCCTCAGGGGACATCCCTCTTTATAATGAGCGGACTCCCACTCCAGACCACAACAACCGCACCGCATGAGGATCGTACCGGATCTGTTCTGCGACAAAGCATGTGAATCACGATCTCTCTCGCCTTCCAAAATAACTCTGCTCATACATTCCCTTTCTGTCCCTTGGATCACATGCATGGCCCAACCCCCGATGATCAGGTTTGGCCATGCATAATGACCGGGGTCAACCGAATTTCTATCGACAGTGAAACTAATGGTCTATAATCAAGGCGACGCATAAGTCCAATGCAACGACCAGATTCTCTATCTCGTGAGTACGGATAATTCCTCTTGAACCGTCTTGTTCTGACGAGACTCCATCAAAGCATGGCAAGGCGACTCGCCATTCGTCCCAAAGGATTCACGTCGTCTCATACACGCGACGGTCTCTTGAATGCGCTCTGGCCTTCCCCAATCACTCCAATAGACCCCGGTCAATTCCATCATATGTAATTGCTGAGGAATCAGCGATAACAGATCGCTAGAGAAATTTCTGGAGGGCATCGTTCGATAAAGATGCAGTAATTGTTGCTGTTCACTTGAGGTTCCAATACCACCCGCATGTTCTTCAAGAGGCATCACGACCTCCGGGATACACTGACGACCCGCTTCCCATAAGGTTTGGACATTGGCTATTAGCACTAACGTATTCCATTGCCCTCCATTCAGGACAATGTCCTCAAGCTGGGACCCCATCGGTTTCTCCACAAATCTTCGCACTTCCCTGACCTGGAACCCTTCGGAATGTGGTAGGCGCGCACCTGGAATCACCCACCCATAGTCTTGTTCGCGCGATTGAGGGGGAACAGTCAACAACACCATACGCTGAGGTTGTTCCTGGACCAAGGCCGCCGCATCGCGAATCACCTGAATCATCGGGTCGACTGGAAAGATGAAATGATCGGAAGGCCACAGAACCACCGTGGCATGAGGATCATGCGCTCGAATATAGGAGAGCGGCAGAAACACACCAGGTCCGGTTCCTCGATTATCGGGTTGCCAAACCACCCGGCCAAGTGATTCCTGAATCAATTGGGTCCGGACATAGCCCCAATGTGATTGATCCATCACCGTCACAACCTGGTGAGGAAGGGAGAGGGCTTTCGCCCGGGTCCACGTGTGTTGGATCATCGATCGTTTTCCCATAAACGCACAATATTGCTTCGGTCGATACGCACCGAAACACTGTTCGGTATATTGCCGAAGGCGCTCCCCATGCCCACCTGCCAATACCAGAGACCACAGTGAACCAAGGCCCTGTGAACGTAAATTAGTAGCCTGCCCTTGGGAATACCGTGAAGAACCTCCGCGAGTGTCAATCCATTTTTGCATAGCATTCTCCTTCCACATACGCTGGTGTCTGGTTATTATTATTCATACCCACACTATATGTTGGAGAAATGACACCCCTGTCACAGACAGGTAAATTTTTTGTGACAGAAGATGGAGAAGCTGAGGCAGAATCACGAAAAAAGGAGAAGAAAACGAGGAGAAAATAGAGGACAGGCCGACTGTGTTAGGTTGGAATCATATGACGGATAATTTTTCCTTCCACCATATACACGACCAGTTCCGCCACATTCGTCGCATGATCGGCAATGCGTTCAATATATTTCGAGATAAACGACAGCCGGATCCCGCGCGAGATCGTTTGGGGATTTTCCATCATAAAAGACAGAAGTTCGCGAAAAATTTGTTCATTCAGTTCATCGACGCAATCATCCTCCTTGAGGACCCGTCTGGCAAGAACCGAATCCCCTCGCACAAAGGCATCCAAGGCTTCTCCCACCATTTTGATGGCACGCTCGGCCATACGCGGAATATCGATATACGGCTTCAGTTGAGGTTCGGTATGCAATTCAAGGGCGCGCTCACAGATATTTTCTGCCAAATCGCTCATGCGCTCTAATTCAGTGGAAATCTTCATGGCCGTCGTGACAAACCGGAGATCTTTAGCGGCCGGCTGGTGGAGAGCTAACAGTTCGAGACAGAGTTCGTCAATGGCCACGTCCATGGTATTCACCTGACGATCATTCTGAATGACCTGATTCGCCACAAGATCATCACGTTCCACAAGTGCGATAAGCGCTTGACGAATTTGCCCTTCAACGAGCGCCCCCATCCGCAATATTCTCTGCCTGAGGTCCGCCAACGAATCATCAAAATGTCGCTTCATCGTGATCCTTTATTCTGGTCTACTGGAAATCAGCCGAACCGCCCCGTCACGTAATCTTCTGTTCGCGAATCGCCGGGATTGGTAAAAATCTTCTTGGTGCCCTCGAATTCGATTAACTCCCCTAATAAGAAAAATCCCGTCAAATCAGAAACCCGCGCCGCCTGCTGCATGTTATGCGTCACGATCACGACCGTGAGCCGCTCTTTCAATGTATGAAGAAGCTCCTCAATCCTCCCGGTGGAGATCGGATCAAGGGCCGAACACGGTTCATCCATCAACAGCACTTCCGGATTGACCGCAAGCGCTCTCGCAATACAGAGTCGTTGTTGTTGGCCTCCCGACAAGCCCAAAGCGCTGGCATGCAATCGATCTTTCACCTCATCCCACAACCCAGCGCCTTGAAGGCTTGTCTCAACGATCTCGTCAAGGGTGGCACGTTTGCGGATTTTCTGCAATTGCGGACCATACGCCACATTCTGCCAAACGGTTTTCGGAAACGGATTAATTTTCTGAAACACCATACCAACCCGGGTTCGAAGATCGGTGGCATCGACTTCAGGTCGATAAATATTTTCATCATCCAGAAGAATGGTTCCTTCGACCCTGGTGCCATCGACCAAATCATTCAGACGATTGAGGCACCGCAAGAGAGTTGATTTCCCACAACCTGAAGGTCCGATAAATGCTGTGACTTTATTAGCAGGAACGGTCATATTCACACCTTTGAGGGCTTGAACCGTTCCATAGTAAAAGTTCATATCTTGAATGACGATTTTCGCAGGTCCATCCGTTGAGGAAGATTGAGCCGTTTCGGATTCTACAAATGTCTTCTTCATGGGATTCGTCTGCCTTGTTTCAACAACCAGCCTCAAAGACTTTGCAGCGGTGGTCTTGACTAAAGGCATGGATTTGTCAAAAATTTTCCGCTCCATTTCCATCATTGTACCTCATTTATACCGAAGCACCAGCGTAGCGCTTCCGCATCCGAGTCCGGAGTGCAATCGCCGTCATATTCAAGAGAAGAACGACAAGAACCAGGACCAGGGTTGTGACATAGACCATGGGCTTGGCCGCCTCCACATTAGGGGATTGAAAACCCACATCATAGATATGAAATCCCAAATGCATAAATTTTCGATCAAGATGCATAAAGGGAAACTGACCATCAACCGGCAAGGCCGGAGCAAGTTTGACCACGCCGGTCAACATCAGTGGTGCTACTTCCCCGGTAGCCCGGGACACCGCGAGAATCAAACCGGTTAAAATTCCCGGCATGGCGCAAGGCAGAACAACCCGCATGAGCGATTCAAATTTTGTCGCGCCCAACCCCAACGATCCTTCCCGATATTCTCTGGGAACTGCCGACAAGCCTTCTTCGGTAGCCACAATGACCACCGGCACGGTCATGAGGGCCAACGTGAGAGAGGCCCACAACATTCCTCCAGTCCCAAACGTCGGATTCGGTAACGAAGCAGAAAAAAAAAATTGATCTATTGTTCCTCCCACTGCATACACAAAAAACCCTAGGCCGAACACACCGAAGACAATCGACGGAACTCCCGCAAGGTTATTCACGGCAATTCGAATCATTCGAGTCAACAGGCCTTGCTTGGCATATTCTTTTAAATACACGGCGGCCAAAACCCCAAACGGCACCACCACCACACTCATCACCAATACCATCATGACCGTACCAAAAATTGCCGGAAAGATCCCACCTTCGGTATTCGCTTCCCGTGGCTCATCTGTTAAGACATTCCAAAAATTTTCTACATACATCATGGTTTTGTCCCACGCACTCATGGAATTTGGACGCCAGGCCTTCACAAGGCCGCCAACAGGAAATAATTTTTTCTCTCCGGAGACATCAATGAGGGTGACACGATACCGGTTCAATCGCTCATACAGCCCCACCAATCGTTGGATCTGCTCCTGATAGGCCGATTCCCGTTGTTGAATGTCCTGTTGAAGAGCGTCCGCCGAATCCTGCGAAACGTTCCCCTTCGACTCCAAAGCCTTAAGATTGAGGCGCGCGCGCTCCATGTCAGCGTTTATGGCGCCAATCACATCGCGTTCAATATGATGAATCTCCCGGTGAAGTGACTCGGCCTGCTCAAGGAAGGGATACCAGGCATTCCACGCAATATCCTGGCCCTCAGCCAGAGGTGTGTCCCCGTCCCACACCGCACTCACCCAGCCATAAAAATTCCCCCACTCCCGTCGTTCAAATGCGATGACATCCTTAGGCCAAGTCCGTTGGGCAATGTCCACTTCATCAACCCACCGGAAATCCAGTCCGTACACATCCCGGTTGCCCACCTTCAGTTGTATGCGGGACTGCCCATCGGGGAAATCTGCGGTGACCGTTTCTGGAATGCGCTGAGTATCCACGATTTCCCCGAGCACCCGGGTGTCATCGTTGAGCGTCAACTGAACAAGATCCTTTGGCCAAAAATAACCCATGCCATTGATGAAAATGAGCGTCAGCAGACCGCCGATCAGGAGCAGAGAACAGGCTAAGGCTCCACCTGCTAACCAGATGAATAATGTACCGGATGCAAAAAACCGTTTAAAAAATTTCATGTCTGCTCGAGCTAAAACTGAGAATATTTTTGGCGGAGCCGTTGCCGGACGATTTCGGCAATCGTATTAATCGTAAACGTAAAACCAAACAAAATTAGACCAGACAGGAACAACACACGATACAATGTCCCGCCATGAGGAGCTTCAGGCATTTCCACCGCAATGTTGGCCGATAGCGTACGAAACCCGTTAAACATACTCCAATCCATAATCGGGGTATTTCCCGTGGCCATCAGCACAATCATCGTTTCTCCTATCGCACGCCCAAATCCAATCATCAACGCCGAGAAGATGCCCGGACTGGCCGAAATGAGGACTAACCGGGTTAAGGTCTGCCAACGCGTCGCCCCCAATGCCAGAGAGCCTGCGACAAGTTGCCGGGGAACATTGGCAATGGCATCTTCGGCAATACTGAAAATAATCGGAATCACCGCAAAACCCATGGCAAAACTAATGACAATGGCATTTCGCTGATCGTAGGTTAACCCCAAATTCTGTGCCAACCACTGTTTGAAATTTCCTCCAAACAGCCAGCCCTCGATCGAGTGATTGGCCATCAAACAGCCAACCACCGTGAGAACGATGGCGACCATCATGACCAACAGATCAAGCCCATACACTTCAAAGCGTCTCACCCGAATGGGAAGGAATTGCCAGGCAAGACAACAGGCCGCAATCACGAGAGGAAGGAATCCCACAATGGCGACCACCGCAGGAAAAATTTTTTCTAAGAGAGGAGCAAACCAGAGAGCCGCGAGAAATCCCAATACCACCGACGGCAGAGCCGCCATCAATTCCAAAGACGGCTTCACAACCGCCCTGAGATGAGGATGCATGAACATGGCCGTATAAATGGCCCCCATGATCGCAAGGGGTATGGCCAACACCATGGCATACAACGTCCCCTTCAACGTGCCAAACATGAGCGGAATGAGGCCCAATTTCGGTTCAAACTCATCCGATCCGCTGGAGGATTGCCAAATCATCTCCGCACGGTCATAGCCTTCATAGGTCACAGGAAAAAATAAGGATTTGAACGTCACCTCCGGATGTGGATTATGAATAGCATAGGTCTGAAGCCTGCCATCCTCCTCCAACCACACCAGGCCATCGGCTTTTGGAGCGTAGCGTAGCGATTCGATGGCTTTTCCCTTTCCCGGGATTTCTAAAATCGTTTCTCCTGTCGTAGAGTAATGCAACAATACGGTTCCCTGATCGTCGGCAGTGAGAAATCCTTTATCACGTTGGGATACCGAGAGACTCGTCACCGACCTGTCATGTGGGGTGAAGGTATGAACTTTCCTCAGGAATCTGCCGGATGGCCCCGATTGATCGGCTGAGAACGCCCACGTACTCACGCTTCCGGAAATGGTGCCAACCACCAATGTTCGTTCACCTAACAAATATGAAAGAGCGGTCACGGCATCCCCGGCCGCACCAACAGGCACGGATTGAGGTATGGCATCAAATCCCTGCCCTTGCCATTCCCATGTTAGGAGATGGCCATCCTTCGTCCCGGCTACCAATCGTTTCCCCACACTATCCAGTGCCAAAGTCGTGAGATGAGCCTTCGGCGGTAGGACGAGCCGATTGGTTGTCACAACGACCTCATCCGAAAAGGAAAAATCTCCTGGTTCCTCAATCCGGGTCACCCAGAGTTCTTCACTTCCGGTGAGAGCCGCTACGGTTTGAAACTCATCACTCCGAGTGACATGCGCATGAAGGATAATCCCCATTCCGTCAGGAGTCACCTGCACAGGATCGTTGACCTTCACACTCGGAAGAATAGTCCGTTGATCCCCTTGGAAATCAGAACGATAAAGAATCTTGATCGGATAGACGAGTCCCCGGTCTGTTCCGATACTGAGGGTATGGCCTTTTAACCCTATTCGCACGACAGACGTCGGCCCACCGTTGATCGATAACTCCCCTCCCACATCAGGAATGATGGTACCACCGGGTAAGGAAAAAAATTGGAGGTATTTCCCTTTGAGAACAAACGGGACTTCGCGATATTCATCAATCCCCACCATCGCATGAGCCCCCTGTGAGGATTGAATCGCTGTGCGTGGCACAGGCACCGTCAGTTCTGGAGTGACGGTCGCGGGTTGAAACAGAGGAATCACTTCCCACACCAGATACACAAAAATCCCTAGAATACTGACAATGGTCGCCAGGCCTCCCGCCCCTACGACATACTTCGCCACAGAATCCAGTAGATGACGAATTCGCTTTTGAGCGGCAATACGAGAACCGACGGCAAACGACTTTCTATGAGAAACTAAAGCATCAGAAGAAGATAAGGGTGGCATGAGGGCTTGAGCTTGGCAAAAGTGAAGAAAGGAAGTAGAAGATGAGATCAGAACTCCCAACCGCTCCCCAAAGTGTTTCTAGGGGTGGCGGTCAGGATGTTCATCAGAAAATTCCTACTTGAGGTGCTCAGACTGTTTCCCAATAATCTTCTCCGATATGGGAAAATAGCCATCTTTAATGACGACCTTCTGGCCCTCCCGGCTATAAACATATTTCAAGAATTCCCGAACAATGGGAGACAACGGTTGATTGGGCGCTTTGTTTACATACACAAACAAATAGCGAGATAAGGGATACTCCCCACTGGTGGCATTGGCATAAGTTGGCTCCACAAACGGTTGCCCAGCCTTCATCGCAAGGGGAAGGGCATGAACTCCCGATGTGCGATACCCGATACCGCTATACCCGATGCCGGCTTGATCTTCGGTCAGACCTTGCACGACAGAGGCCGAACCGGGCTGTTCCTTCACTTCATCTTTATAATCTCCATTCTCCAGCACCACTTCTTTGAAAAATCCATAGGTCCCCGAGGCGGAATTCCGGCCATAGATACTGATCGGCATATCGGCAAACCTACCGGTCAAACCCAATTGACCCCAACTATCAATATTTTCCTTATACCCCTGCCTACGGGTCTTGGAAAACACCGCGTCAACTTGCTCAATCGACATCCCTTGAATGGCATTGTCCTTATTGACGTAGACCGCCAACGCATCCACCGCAACGGGAAAGGGGGTCGGTTTATAACCAAACTTGGATTCAAATGCATCGATTTCTTTTCCCTTCATCTTGCGAGACATCGGTCCCAACTGTGCCGTCCCTTCAATAAGAGCAGGCGGTGCAGTACTGGATCCTTTCCCTTCAATCTGGATTTTGACATTCGGATATTGTTTCCGGAATCCTTCGGCCCACAGCGTCATGAGGTTATTCAGGGTATCCGAGCCGATACTATTGATATTCCCAGACACTCCGCTCACCTTGGCATAATTCACCCAGGCCGGATCTTCCATGTCATCCTTGGCCCAAACATTAGAGGCCCCAAGCATCGTGGTCCCGCTCCAGAGCAGGAAGAGCCCTATGCCTAAGCCCAACACCCCCATCTGCGTACTTTTCTGACCATTTTTCATGAACCGTGCCTCCTCATGTGAATAAATAGTGTAGGTCCAACAGGTTTCTTCTATGTAACGGCAATGTTACGAACGTGTTAAATAGCCATCTGCCGATTTCCCGGTTTTGACGAAACATATCCCGTCAGGACATCCTCCTCGTTGCCGCTTGACGAGGAATGAATGGCCCGGACTTCAAATTGAAACTCCTTTTGGCACAAGATTACCGACCCTTCTTGCAGACATTCCCCAAGGATGGAAAATAAATGCCCCCACCGCATCCATGGCAAATGCTCCAAAAGTGCTTCTATCGTAACCCCTGGACTGGCAGAAATGACCGCTAACACCTGATCATGATCTTTCCGTTCAACATCAACCGGGGCAATCCATTCTGTGTTTTTTATTCCCATGGGCTTCTCCCGTTATTGTCGACTAACGTTAAGACAGTTTCAGGGCTCGGCAGTCGGGTTAATCAACCCTGCAATCGAATCCTAGCGAATGACTGTTTCACCTCTGTGAGGTTCGGGTTACAACTGTGTAACGTTTTCAGGGGATGTAAAAAAGAAAAACTACTAGGAGGGGGGTTACCAGGGAGAGCACGTGAAATCTCACAATGGTTTAGTTGAGGGTGTTGGTCTGGATACAGGCAGGATCACTTCTATCGTGGTGCCTTTTCCCAATTCACTCTGTATGCGGAGTTTACCACCGAGCAGTTGGAGGAGATGCTTGACGATAGAAAGTCCAAGCCCCGTCCCACCTTCTTCACGAGAACGCGCTCGATCCACCCGGTAAAATCGTTCGGTAATGCGTGGCAGGTCAATCGAAGGAATGCCCTGGCCCGTGTCGTTGACCTGCAGGGAAATTCCCTGATCCCCAAGAAGCGTGGCTTGAAACGATATCGTGCCTTCGGCAGACGTATATTTAATGGCATTATCCACGAGATTCACCAGAATCTGAATCAACCGATCCCGATCTGCCCAGGCACTGAATTCAACCCCAATCTTATTGGAGATCTGCAGATTTTTTTTCGAAAGTTGATTCTGAAACATCTCACAGACATCCTGTGCAACTTCACGCAGCGGGACTAATTCACACCGCAAGACGATTTTTCCTGATTCAATTTCCGAGAGGCTTCGTAAATCTTCCACCAACCGGCTGAGCCGTTCCGCATGCTGGTAGGCGACGTGCACAAATTTCCGATTGTTCGGAGTTTCCAAAGACGGCTCATCCACAAGCGTTTCCAAATATCCGACAATGGCCGTCAGCGGGGTGCGCAGTTCATGGGACACGTTCTCAATAAACTCTGTCCGGACCTGTTCCAATCGGCGCAATTGGGTGACATCGTGCAACACCAACACACTCCCCTTCTTCTGATTGGAAATGGGGAAAGGCAGCGCATACACCTCTAACACCATGGAGACGGGAGGATGCAATTCTACCTCAGCCTGTCGTCGCTCATGCCACGCCAACTCCTGACAGCCTTCAACCAGACCCGCCAGTTCCTGGTTTCTGATGATTTCCCAAACCGATCGTCCTTGAATCGCCCTGGCGTCCAATCCCAATATTCGATGGGCGCTGGAATTGGTGAATACCACCTTTCCCTTTGCATCGAAGGCCACCACTCCTTCCACCAAATTTTCCATGATGGCGATAATTTTCGTGCGTTCTTCCTCGAGACTGGTCATTCGTTTCTTCACGTTTTCCACGAGGCGCTGGATATGCCCTCCCAATGCATCGGGTTCCAACACCCGACGCGCCCTCGCCTCATCAATCCCACTGAGCTGTTCAAGTTGACGAACGCCTGTTATGACGTCTTCATGGTTTTCTCTCGTCTGATCCCAGGTGCCTCGGGTCAGCAACACCGCCACACCAACCAAACCAGCCCCCAACAAAACCACCACCCAGAATGGCCATGCCCAGGCGACCGCCACGCCAACCCCGATCATCGCCGCCACCATCCAGCTCATAAGGATAAGAGAAGGATTACGCATTGATCCACGAAACTTTCATCAAGTGAAAGACAGTGTCAGATCCGATTAAATAGTGATCCAAGCCGAACGCATACCAGGCTTTGTCCTCGCAGGGTGGTAACAGGATCCATCCCCTTCCCTGGCGTCATCCCCCCTAGTAGTCAGCGGGGATCCATCCGAAAAGACAATAAGATAGATTCCCGCTTACTAATGTCGGGAATGACTAAGGAAGAAAAGGGAAAGATGAAATCACGCATCCGCTCTCCGCCTTACCCCTCACGTTTCATCCTTAGACCGACCCCGACTCAAAACGATAGCCCACACCTTTAACGGTCACAATGCGCGTAAATTCGTCCCCTAACTTTTCCCTGAGTCGCCGAATGTGCACATCCACTGTCCGCGATTCAATATCCACGGCATTGGAATAGCCCCAAACCGTTTCCAATATTTGCTCCCGGTTCAGGACCCGACCATTCGCCCGCATCAACGCACAGAGCAGATCGAACTCCTTGACCGTCAATTCCACCACGGTTCCATTCACCGTCACCTGATGCTTTCCTTCATCCACCTCCAGTGTTCCAACTCTTTTGATGGCCGGCATGTCCTGCCCTTGTCCTCGCCGCAACACGGCTTTCACTCTGGCGAGAAGTTCCCTCGGGCTAAAGGGTTTCACCATATAATCATCCGCCCCCATTTCCAAACCGACAATCCGGTCCACTTCTTCGGCCTTCGCCGTCAGCATAATAATGGCGATCGAAGACGTTTTCGGATCTTTCCTCAACTTCCGGCAGACCTCTAAACCATCCACACCCGGCAACATCAAATCCAAAACCATAAGATCCGGAGTACGTTCCCTGGCCACCTGCAAGGCCGTTTCTCCATCACGCGCCTCCAAACACTTGAGCCCTTCCTTTTCCAAGTGATACTTGATCAACTCCACCAGATCCTTTTCATCATCAACGACTAATACTGTTGCAGCCATAAGACGTTCTCCTCAGCAGGGACCGTTAAATAATTGAAATTTCCACCAGATTGACACGCCCCGATATCATTGCGCGGCAATCGGAAACCATGCAGGGAGTGCTCGAAAGGCCCGTCCTGACCTGAGGCTTCCCGAAGGAAAGGCCACAGCCTGGTTGACACGCGGATCGTACAGGTGAGTATG
>JACDDF010000489.1 GCA_013817135.1 Nitrospirales bacterium | reverse complement strand
CTGGGACACGGGTGCCCCGAAACACCCACCCTCCACTCACACGCTTGGGGTCACGTTCGACTGCTGAACAGGATGACCAATCTAACATGATATTATCCTACTCGTAGTTACCCTATCATTTAAGCCAGGAGTCCAGTTCATAGGGTATATCCTTCAAATGGAGTCTCCCCGGGATGCTGATCCGTTGAGGTTTAAACTTCAACGATTCTCCTGCAAGCGAAGGCCTCACTTAGCCATGCATTTCTTACATTACCAGGTGTTGGGGTTTGACCTTGGTACTTTGTAGATCCGGATTTCGGCCCGGTAGCCGAGGTCCTTTTGTTTCGGCAAAAGGACCCAAAACCACTTTCGCCCAAGTCGGCACATTAAATCGTTCTGACGCAAGTCACGGAGGAGCGGACCGACTCGCCTGGCTCAGACAAGGTCCGCTCTTTGATTTGAGCGTCAGCCCGATGAGCCGACTTGCAGGCGTGGAGTTATTGGGGAATTTCAGGTGGAGGCTCTGAAAATTGCAAAGTAGCCAAAAGAATAGGGGGGCAGGTCAGCGGCTGGATTCGCTTCATTTGCCTATGCTTGTTGGCAATGCCCGCCCAACTTGCAAAGTCAGGAGGTCTTTTCCTTTGAGCACTGGTCCTGAGAAAAATCTGCGGGCTTGAGCGACGACGTTCGACCGGTCGGCGGCTTCATAAAAGTGCGACAGAACCAACTTCTTGATATGGGATTTTTGGCCCACTTTTCCACATTCTTCCGCATGCATATGCGATCCACCTGGCTGATGAGACGAAAAAGAGCAGTCCAGGATGGCCAGATCAGCATCCTGGCATAGGGTCACCAGATTCGGTGAAGCCATCGCATCTCCCGAAAAAGCCACTGACCTTCCCTGATACTCAAGACGATAGCCGAGACAGACTTGTTGATCAGAATGCGTCATGGGCAATGGCGTGATCCAGGTAGCGCCAATCGCAAATGGCCTGTCTTTGACTTCCTGAAGAGTCACCCGAAAGGGTGTATCCGAAAAATTTGGGAATGTCCGGAAAATCGTCCGAAAGAGTCGTTTAGTTCCAGGTGGACCATAAATGGTGAGGTCTGGTCGAAAGGCCGCGAACTTTGAATGGCACACGGCATCAAAGAAAAATGGAATAAAATCAGAAAAATGGTCCGCATGGTAATGGGTAAAGAGTAGGTGTTGGATCGTATGGCGATCCACACCGGTTTTCAGTAAATTAGAGAGCGTTCTTGGACCAAAATCAAGTAGAATAGGCCGGTCCGTCTCGAATACATACCCGGCCGCAGCGCGGGTAGGATGAATATTGGTTCCTGAACCTAGTATGGTGACCTTCATTGGTATACCTTGCCGGTTAATAAAAACTCTCTGATGACCACTCCCCGTATGGCTACTCAACCCGAAGCAACCCGTTCGATCAACCCGTTTTTCGGCCTGTTATTTCTGGGTCTAATCGTAGCAGGCATTTGGACATGGCATCATCTGACCTTCGACACTCAGGATTACATCACCGAGGATATTTTACCCATACTCGGAGGTGTTCTCGTGTTGGGGATAAGCGGATGGATTGGCACAAAAAAATGGCGGGCTCGCAAGGAGCGCCTTCAGCTTCGTGATCGGCTCCTCCACCGCTTTCAAAAAGAACCCTCAGCCCAAAAACGGCGAGATCTGGCCTTTACCCTCATTGAAGTGAACCAGTTTGAAGTAGAAGGATTGGACACTGTTACCGAACCAATGGCGGAACTCTTTATTTGGACGCTGAAGACGGCCATAGGTGACAAACAACATCGCATACGAGGAATGTCAGCCAGTTACCTGGGAATCTTGAAACATCAACCCTCGATCCCCTTATTGATTCGGGCGTTGGAAGATGACCATGCCCATGTGCGAGCCTGTGCCGCATTAGCCCTGGGCCGCATGCGGGCTCAGGACGCGAAGGCGAAATTGGAAGAAAAGATGAAAGAAGACTGGGACCAGACCGTCCGCAGCCGTTCACAAGAAGCGTTAGAACGAATACGATAGAGAGCTTCCCCCTCCATGACCATCAATTAAGCTCCCGATTCAATGCCGCCTGATCAGTGTCGGTAAAGCGATACCCCTTGTTCATCAACACCTGCATCCCCTCCATCAGGAATTTGAATTGAACCTCATTGCGAATACTTTCGAATAGGCCCGTCAGGGCTATGACGTACCCTCCATGGGGGAGTCCATCAAGATACGGTAGCCCGAAGGCTTCCAGCACATCCTGAATTTCCTGCGCACTATATTCCTGATTATCATCCCCATCCCCCACCAAGGCCATTTGATAAAAGGTGAGGCTGAGGGAGAGCCGTTGTTGCGTGTTCCCAAAGGCCTCCCGGGCCTGCTCCAACCCCTCGGGAAAGAGCTTCCCACAATCGTAATTAAGCCCTGTTTTTGAGAGGGGGGCGAAATGAATGCGCTCAACCTCTGCGCGTGGTTTCTTTTTCAAATGTTGATAAAAATAGACCGTACAGGAATCAGCGATCGCAAATTCCTGTTTATCTTTTCCAATTTGAGCACCGATGTGTTGAGTGAAGGCTTGAAAGACATCCGTGCCGGGGGAAGCCCATGCGGTAGCCGGGAGGCCCTGCTCCCAACACCCCCCCGCGAGTCCCATAACGAGAAAAACAGTACAAAGATGATGGTTCAAACTTGATTCTCCCTGGCAAATGATAGATTCTCATAGTATAGCACCGTAAGGAAACGGATAAGAATGAAACTTCCCCAATTTCCCCTCCATAGTCTGATAGAAAAACCATGGTGTTTTGAGTCAAAATTATCCAAACGCCTCTTCGGGATCGTGCAAAACCGATGAACCCCCAAACCGATTTTTTACCACACGTCTTTGCAGAAATTCATGTTAAAATAAAAAAATGATCGTTCAACCCATCACCATCCAAGGGCATATCATTGATTCACTGATCTTAGCGAAGGTCCTGGA
>JACDDF010000488.1 GCA_013817135.1 Nitrospirales bacterium | reverse complement strand
GAGTTGATACTTTTTGTCCCTATTGGGGCGGGATTTTTGACGTATTATCTTAAGATTGGCCTGCTTGAGGATAGCCCGGTTCAAAATCCAGAAAAATTATACAAGGAAGCTGGGTTTGTTGTGTATGTTGGATTGAGCACATTGCTGTTTCTCCTGCTTATGTTTTCTGAGATCCCGTTTTTGTATGAGTTGTTTAATGTTGATCCAGCCATCATTCCACCTCTTTGGAATTTTGGTGGAAAGTAAGTTCCCGTCATCCGCCTGGAAAAATGATTCAAGGATACCTGAGACTTTGGTTTGTGTGGGTATTTTCGTTAGGCGATGGACAAGGCAACCAGGAAAGACCCCTTCAGTCTTATGCAGCCATTCCGAGGAATTAATCAAAACCGTGTGACCCGCGTGACCATATCATGCGTTAGGAAAATTGAAGCCGTTTGAGGGTGCAATGCCTCCCGGAGAAAATATACTGGCATGCACGAGATGATCTCTTCACAATCCTGGAATTCTTCCGACCGCGGGGATGACTCTGGCAAAATGCCTGCCGAAATTGTGGAGGATCTTTAAAGAAAGGGATTCACATATGAGGAAATTCCGGACCTCGGACATTGATACCTTTTGTGATGTAGCGTCTTCCCTGCGTTCGGAGGCATCTGGAGAATGGGTGTGAGGGGGAAATAAGAATGATGAGAATACAAAGTGGAAGATTACGCATATTATGTCAAACAAAAATGGGAGGAAGCTCCCATTTTGGAATCGTTTGTTTTCCAATGGGATCTTTCTGTAAAGGGGTAGTCCAATGGGTGCGATGAATCGGCAAGCCATCTCCAGAGCCATGTTCGCCTTCTTTGTTCTTCAGTTCGGGTTACTGATTTGGGCCGGTTGGGTAAATCAGGATTGGATCAGTACCGATGGGATTTCCTATATTCGAATTGCGCAATATTATGCATCCGGAGAGTTCGGTTTAGCGGTTTCCGCTTATTGGGGGCCCATGTTGAGCTGGATAATTGTTCCGCTGCTCGGCTTGATGGAAGAACCGTTATCCGCTGCGCAGATGGCCATGGGAATATCGGCGATTGTGTATCTTATGGGCTGTATGGCGATCACCCGGGTTTTGGGGATTGGGTCCTCCGCGATCCTTGTGGCTCTCGGGATCGTTGCCTTTATGAGTGTCCACTGGGCGGTTCAGGGCATCACTCCCGACCTCCTGATGAGTGGAATTCTTTGTCTGGCCATAAGCCGAACTTTGCACCCGGATTGGTGCGACAAGGCATCCGTTCAATTTTCTGCCGGGCTATTATTCGGGGCTGCCTATTTAGCGAAAGCGCCTGGGTTGCCATTTGCATTTATTCTGATTGTGGCGGCAGGGTTGTTGTGGACCATTTGTCAGCAGACCAGTCCGACCCGTGCTCTACGTGGCGTAGCGATCACCCTCATCGGGTTAATGCTTGTTGCCGGGCCTTGGATTCTCGTACTGTCCCTCAAGTATGAAAGGCTGGTGTTTTCGACAAGTGCAGGAATTAGTCATGCCGTCATGGGGCCCCCTGGTGTTGGGCGAGGACATCCCACTTTTTCTGACTTTCTCATTCCGGAACAGGGCCGAGTTTCATCCTGGGAGGATCCGATCTCGAAAAAGTACTCCCACTGGTCCCCGTTTGACAGTACAGAGAATTTCCGTCACCAATTGCGGCTCGTTCATAGCAATGTGATGAAAACTATACGCATGCTGAAAAACTTTGACTGGCTTGGCATTGGTCTGGTCTCGGTCATATTTGGATTCTTGTTTCATGCTCCATGGAGACAGAATATCCGGTCGGATCGCTGGCGATGGTCAGCGATACTCATTGGGTGTCTTGTGGTGATCTTTTTGCCGGGTTACGCAGGAGAAAAGCGATATTACTATTCCGTCTACCCGTTTCTTCTTGGCGGGAGTTTAGGTCTTGTGGGGCATCTGGCCAGGAGCCGGTCAGGTCAGGATAAAATTCTTCATATCATGGCCTTGGCCCTTGTTTTCGTATCTTTTCTCTTGCCACTCGCCAACCAACCATTTTTCCCCCAGAGGCCCAGTTACCAGGCCGCCAAAGTCTTACAAGAAAAATTGAGCACCCTCAATATCAGTGGCCCAATCGCCTCGACAAGCCGGTTGGAAAATATTGATTCCTATACCGCCTTCCTGATGCAAGTGCCCTGGCATGGAAGGTCGAAAAGGTCTCAAACTCTCGAAGAGGTGGAATCGTCTCTTGCCAAAATCATCATCGTTGACCGAGGGACTTTGGCGGATGAAAATCTTAAAAACGATAAGAGTTTCATCGGCCTGGATGAAAGAATGTTCGACTCTCTCGGGAAGGATTTCGATTCTGGAGTCAACGTGTACATCAACACAAAAATATAAATTTGCCAATTGAACAGTTGATCTTCTGTGGCCCGTTTGGCAATTTTACCGTCTTCAGGACCATGAGAAACTTGGGGAGTTACGATCGGGCCTTTCAATAAGAGCGCGAGTGTTCCGCTAATCTTTGAGGATTCTTCGACTCATCTTGATCTACAGGCCGGAGAAAAAATACGTCATCGGGTGCTGGAAATAGCGGCACACGTTTCGGAGTGAGGTGGCAGTTGTGTTGGTAAATCACTAGAAGGGTTAAGATATCTTTATATGCCCATTCACAGTCCTTTAAAAAACTGTGTCTTCATCAAAACGAGGGGGTAGCTGCTATCGATAAAACCCCTTCCGGATAGAGTTCCAGTCCCCCGAAATGGAAGTAGATGGCTTGGATATATCGCTGCTTATTGCGAAAGCCTCGACCCCGGATTTTGATGCCTTGGATGCGGCTATTCATACTCTCCGACGCCCCATTGCTGGCCTGCAACAGCACCGCATTCAGAATGCCCCACAGATGCTTCTTGATGATGCGGGCCACCTTTTTGATCGGGCATAGGCGACTGCATATGGCCCAGGCATACCACTGCTT
>JACDDF010000487.1 GCA_013817135.1 Nitrospirales bacterium | reverse complement strand
ACTCTGTTGACTCTGGCCTACTTTCTTAAATTATTTGAACGGGTGTTTCGTGACCGGTCAGCACAGCAGCCCCCTCTCATGCGTGAGGTTCCGTTGGCGGTGCGGATTAGTCTCGGCGCAACGTCAGTGGGGGTCATTGTGTTGGGAGTGATGAGCGATCACATTGTCAGCTTTCTCCTCAAGAACGCGATTCCGCCTGGGCTTTAGGAGGATGGGGCATATGGTGTACTCCTGATATGACATTCCTCATCCTTATTCCCCTCCTTCCTCTATTGGCCGTTCTGATTCTTGTGCTGGGAAAACCCTGGATGGGCGAGCAGGGTCATAAGATCGGGATTCCGGCTATGGCCCTCTCCTTCGCTTTTTCCACCATCGCGTTTGCTCAAGTGGCATCTGGCGGGGCCTTTTCCATCCCCCTGTATCGACTGATCCATTCTGGAGATCTGGTTGTCGATTTGGGGCTGTATGTCGACCAGCTGACCGTGTTGCTTCTGCTCTTGGTGACCGGTGTGAGCAGCGTGGTGCATGTGTACGCGTCCCGCTATATGATCGGCGATCCCCGGTATAACCGTTTCTTTGCGGTCATCGCGTTGTTTACTTTTTCGATGATCATGCTGGTCATGAGCAATAATCTGCTCATGATGTTTGTGTTCTGGGAGATCATGGGTATCTGTTCCTATTTGTTGATTTCTCATTGGGGTGAGCGGCAGTCATCTGCTCAGGCTGCGACCAAGGCCTTTCTCGTGAATTCGGTCGCGGACGTTGGGTTAGGTTTCGGGGTCATTCTGACCTATTCCACTTTTGGAACCCTGGATATCCAGACGATTTTAGCGGAAGCCCCATCCATACAGGGAAGCACAATCAACCTGTTGGGCTGGCTCGGGCTGGACGTCCCGATTCACATCCTCACGCTCATTACACTCTTTTTATTCCTGGGGGCCATGGGAAAATCCGCACAAGTGCCATTCCATGTCTGGCTACCCTTTGCCATGGAAGCGCCTACGCCCGTTTCGGCTTTGATTCACGCCGCGACCATGGTGAATGCAGGCCCCTTTTTGTTGGTTCGCATGAGTCCCCTCGTGATACTTTCGCCTCAAGCCATGACCGTCATTGCGGTGATCGGAGGCCTAACGGCCATTTTTGCGACTCTGGTCTCCCTGACTCAGGTGGATATTAAACGCATGCTGGCGTTTTCCACTATTGGTCAAATCGGTTTTATGATCATGACCTGCGGAGTCGGGGCTTTTGTGGTGTCTATTTTTCATATGCTGGCCCATGGCTGTTTGAAGGGATTTTTATTTTTATCGACGGGAAATGCGCTTCGTTTGGTTGGCTCTCATGGACATGAACCAACTTCATTTTCCCCACATGTGCCCTCAACCCATTCCTTGTGGCCAATCGTATCAGGGGCCTTGCTGTTAGCCTGTCTTCCCCCCTTCCTCATTTTTTTCGGACCATATGAACAATTGTGGATGATTCAACCGGGATCCTCAGCCCAATGGACCTTTTGGATTCTTGGATTTTTGACGGTATTTTTTTCCGCCATGTATGTCATGCGAGGTGTTCTGCTGTTGTTTCATCAACCTCAACCCACCGCATACGGAGATGGAATGGGAAGCCAGGCCATGCAGCCTCGTTTCTTTTCCCCCATTCATCTTTTGGGAATCTTGGCTATCATTGGAATCCTCGGAAGCCTGTTATTGATCTTGTGGAGTTGGTTTGCGGAATTTCTGTCGCCGGTCGTGGGACATCGTATGCCGTATACTCCGGAAGATCCTTCGAGGGGATCTGGCATGCAAGGTATTCTAGCCTTTGCCGTGGCCCTAGGCGGTATCGCGGTTGGGTACTTTTCCATGGCAAAATTTTCCGGATCCTGGTTTCAACAATCGGAAATGGGCAAGCGCTGCTATGTCCATTTCCTGAATAAATTGTATTTCGACGAAATGTATGAGGCGTTTGTTGTGGTGCCCACCCTCCGGTTTGCCCGATGGCTATGGCGGGTTGTCGACCGGAAAGTGTTTGACGCCCTGATCATGGGAATCGCGAATGTGTCGGTGTTGGCGGCGAAGTGGATGTGGCAGGTAGTGGACCTTCGCGGGATTGACGGGATGGTGGTGGGTTTAGGTCGAAACAGCGTAGGAATTGCCGGGTGGCTCTGGCGGGTGGTGGATCTTCGAGGTGTCGATCGGGTCGTGGTGGGTATCGGCCAACGTAGCCTTGGTATTGCCAACTGGCTGTGGAAAAGTATCGAGATCAAAGTTATCGACAAAAATGTGAATCGTGCCGGGAATCAAGCAGAGACCACAGGGAATTTAATGCGGGAATTGGAACCTCGCACATTACAGCACCACTTACTGGTCATGATTTTCTGGCTCATTTTTGGCATTGGGCTATTGTTTTGGTTTGTCGTGTGATTCCACAGGTAGCTTCTCAGTAATATGGGGAAGACGAGTTCGGCATGGACAATCAATGACTTTGGGACTGAAAGAAAAAGGATAAGACGTCTTTCATGTTTTGGTGGTGTCATGATCCGCATTTCATGAAGGGGAGACTATGAACACAATCCTTATTGAACATCTTTTGAGTGTCATGATTGCCATCCCGTTTGTGGGCATTGCGATCATCGCCTGTATTCAGAATCAGGAATGGATTCGGCGCGTGGCACTCGGGTGTACCATGGGGGATGGTGCTCTCTCACTGGTCCTAATGAAAGAGTTCGACTTTTCCATTCAAGGCATGCAATTCGTGGAGCGGATGGCATGGATGCCGACTTTTAATATTCAATATGCTGTCGGTGTGGATGGGATTAGTCTTCTCCTGGTTTTACTCACGACTTTGCTCTGCCCGTTTTGCGTGCTCTGCTCCTGGCAATCGATTACCACCCGTGTACGCTCCTTTATGGCGATGATTCTGTTGGTCGAAGGGGCCATGATCGTGGTGTTTACCGCTTTGGATTTGTTTTTGTTTT
>JACDDF010000486.1 GCA_013817135.1 Nitrospirales bacterium | reverse complement strand
GCCAAAGAAGGAGAGTCTATGGATGAACACACGCTGGATGTAAAAATTGAGAGCCGGAACGTTGGTATGACCCCTCGGTGGAAAGCAGAAATTGAGCGACGGACTGAGGCGTTGCAGACGGATACCATTCGCATCATTCATGCCCGTGCCACCCTCACTAAAAATGCCCATCATAAAAAAGGTGCCGATAACGCGGAGGCGCTGGTTGTCGTAACGCTTCCCCGGCGTCGAACGGTCACCGCCAGAAAAGAATCGAAAACCTTTGAAGAAGCCATTCGCTCAGCCTTTCATGCCATGGAGCACGAACTGGATAAAGTTGAAGAAAAACGCTTGGCCCGCAATGCCAAGGCCACCGCGAAAAAGGTCGAAAAAGCCATGGCGCTGACTGCTGTCTGAAGGAGTAAGATCTCCATCTCTATTCTTTTTCTCTTCTTCGCAACGAGTCGTAGCGGGTGGGCGTCCAGCCCATCCGCTATTGGGCTCCTTCAGACTCGAAACAAAAATTTTCTAATAGCTGAAAAGAAAAAACCGTGATGTTATTCGTGAGGTATGGTCCCACCTCTTTGGAGACACGAAGAAAAATATGACATTTAAAGAGTCATAACTCTTAGATATGTTGTATTTTCCTGAATTAAATTTGACGAATTGAGTAGGAATTCTTACAATAAAAGTATGAAAACAACCATTTCTGAAAAAGGGCAAGTGACGATCCCCAAACCTCTTCGAGACCGGTTAGGTCTTCTGCCCGGGCAAGTGTTGGATTTTCGCGAAGAGAAAGGGAGGCTGGTAGCCACAAAGGCTCAAACGTCCGATCCGGTAGGAGCAGTGTTTGGCATACTAAAAACTAAGCAAGGCACTAACCAAACGATGACGGCCCTACGTGGGAAGCCTGATCCCCGTTGATTACGGCCATAGATACGAACGTCCTTATTGATCTTTTTGGTGCAGATCCAATTCATGGGTTTCCCTCAAAAGAGGCTATTTGTTCCTGCATTAATCAAGGATCTTTAGTGGCTTGTGAGGTCGTATGGGCCGAGGTGTCGGCCGTTTTTCCTTCTGAGAACGATGCCCAGGAGGCTTTACAAACTTTGGGAGTGCAGTTTTCCTCCTTAGGGATTGATGCTTCGTTGTTGGCTGGGCGATTGTGGAAGGATTATCGCCAAAAGGGCGGACGGCGAGATCGAATGGTGGCTGACTTTCTGATTGGGGCCCACGCTCTCTACCATGCGGATGTTTTGTTGACTCGAGACCGAGGGTTTTATCGATCAGGAATGCCCAAGTTGAAAATCATTGATCCCTCTACATAGAGAGTTGAAAAGGGAATTTTTCTACTTTGTCTGGTTTTCTCCGGGTCTATTGCCTGACCCACCTCTTTCCTCTTTTCCCCTTTACCAAATCTACCTCAAGCTTCAGGCCCTAACCTGTCCATAAAGTTGGTTCACCAAACATGAACCATTGTATCGAGGAGGAGATACCCATGGGTGTAAGCGCATGAACATTCAATTGCGAGGAGAATGCAGTAGCTCCCGTCCGGCCTGCATGATTTCTTCCAGTCGCTCAGGAGTTTTGGCTTCGCCGTAGCATCGGACGGTGGATTCGGTCCCTGACAGTCGAATGAGATACCATGCGTCATCCGCCAGGATGAGTTTGCAGCCATCCAGTTTATTCACATGGATGACCTCTGTTTCCCCAAATACAGAAGGTGGATGTTCAAGCACCTGCTTGACCTGCGCCTTGAGGTGTTCGTTGAGGGGCAGGTCCTGTCGTGTCGTGAAGGCGGCCCCAACTCGCGCAAAGAGATCTTTCAGTAATTCCTGAATGGTCTGTCCGGTAAAGGCCACCATCTCTGCGACCAACGCCCCAGCCAGTATCCCATCTGTTTCCGGCACGTGGCCTTTGATGGACATTCCGGCGCTTTCTTCTCCACCAAAAACCACTTCTCCCTTCGCCAGCAATTCGCCGATGTATTTGAATCCGACCGGGGTTTCGTGAACGGTGAGTCCATGGTGTGCCGCCACGGCGTCAATGAGATGGGTGGTGGCGACCGAGCGGGCCACTCCACCGGTCCATTGCCGACTGCGAATAAGATAATCCAGCAAGATGGGCAAGATATAGTTGGCTTGAATGAAAGTGCCGTCGGCATCCACGATGCCAAACCGGCCTCCATCTCCGCCCGTCGCCAGGCCGAGATGTGCGCCTTCGCGTCGAACGGTCTCTTTCAGGTCCTGAAGTGTCTCGTCTGTCGGTTCCGGTCGAAATCCTCCAAAATACGGATCTCGCCAATGATGCAAAACGGCCATTTTTGCGCCGGCTTGCCGTAAAAATTCGTCCAGATAATGCCTGGAGGTTCCAAAAAGTGGATCAAAAATGACCCGGATCTTGCCGTTCCGGATGCGGGCGCGATCCACTAGTGATTCCAGGGATTTCAGGTAGTCGGGTTGAGGATCGAAATACCGCACCATGCCATCATGTGTGGCCCGTTCCCAGGGGAGCCATTTGATGTGTTCCCCGTGCAATAGGGGTAGGATGCGCAGTTCAATGGCCTTGGTTGTTTCAGGCAGCGCCGGTCCTCCCCAGTCCGGTGTAAATTTGATTCCATTCCATTCAGGAGGATTGTGGCTGGCAGAGATATTTATGCCGCCTGATAGCTTGCGACTGACTACATGGTAGGAGATGGCCGGAGTCGGGGTATCCCGGTCGCAAATGAGGCAGGGTATCCCATGTGCCGCCATGACTTCTGCGGCCACTTTGGCAAAATGTTCCCCTAAAAATCGTGTGTCGTATCCAATAAGGATACCTTGCTGGCCCAGTTTTTGTTGGCGCAAATATTGAGCGATTCCCTGGCACACGATCCGAATATTCCGGACCGTAAAGTCTTCGGCCACAATGGCCCGCCACCCTGAAGTCCCGAATTTAATGGAGTCCATGTGTGATGAATGCTCGAAATGGAGCAGGAATTTCTCAGCAGAACATATGCAATACAGT
>JACDDF010000485.1 GCA_013817135.1 Nitrospirales bacterium | reverse complement strand
TCAGTATAGTGCTCGTGACCTCTCGATCCTCATTCATTCCCGCACATGTAGCGGTGTGCCCGTCATTGAACCAGGCAATCATCTGGTAGGAATGGTCACGGAGTTTGATGTCTTGAAAGCCCTGGTCGATGGGAAAGATTTGCACGGCCTAAAGGCCGAAGACGTCATGACCCCGAACCCGGTGACCGTTGAAGAAGGCGCAACAGCAGAGGAAATTGTCAACCACATGATCAAGCATCAGATTATCCGGATTCCCGTCGTGCGTGATGGCAAGGTACTGGGCATGATCTCCCGCACAGACTTATTCAATCATCTGATTGATAACCACTTGATTAACGTCTACGGAGGCTAACAGGCAGAGAGTTTGATTCATCAAGCACCCAAGAGGCCATATCCCCAAAAATAGGTCGCATTGACGGTGCTTCCTATTGGGGGCATCGTCTTTCCCGCCTCATAGCCCACCTGGCTTTTTCCTATAACTCCGGAGGGAAACCTCACCACCCAGACAGGATGACATTAAAGTAGAAAACAGACAACAACCTCTCCACTATGGTTAAACAGGAAATCCCCTCAAAGCACGAAGACCATCAGAAGCGGTAGCTCAGTTCAAGCATGTGGAAATCCACACCACGACTCTTTCCGTAAATTGTCGCATCAGACATATGATGGAATCGCCAGCCCCCAACCATGTTCCCGGGGAGCTGAACACCCACGCCCCCGTGTGCAATAAATTGAAAGGGGCCGCCGATATCTTGCCGGCCAAACTCCCACTTGCTAATCAACGCTCCTCCGACTCCACCGTCAAAAATCAGCCGCCAGCTCGGGATGTTCACAGCAAAACCAGGCGTGAGAGTCGTAATGAACCCGGTATCCCCAGCTCCCCTCAACGCACCCGCAGAACCCCAGACTTGCGAACGCACCTCCCACCCGGACGCACTTTCCCACCTCCAGGGAAGTCCCATGATGCCAAAAACGTCAAATTGTTCAAAATCTTCCTTTTCGCCAGGTGGCAATCCGACATCTTTAAAATTCATGCCACCTCTCACCCCAAGGGCGACCAATTCAATGTCTTTGGCCCATCCGATTCCCGAACATCCCAGGATGAAAACGAACACCAATAAGGCCCTCATTACATTACGACTCCTTTTGGAAAATATTACGATCTTTTTCACGATGACAAACCCACAGACCAACATAGTCCCATGCCCCAGCATAATTCTGTTGTTATTTTTATCGTCAATTGAGATGAATGGGTATTACAGATTTCAAGAAAATTATTAAATGAAGCACCCCTAAGAACAAGACTCTTAACCTGGTGAACTGAGGACAAGAGCAACACTTTCCCTAGGCTGAAATGAGGATTTTGGCGGCACTTTCCCGAGCCTGAAAAGCTTCTTCGCTGATAAATCAAGGCCATCTCTTCCTGACATTTTGGCATAGGTCTTGATGGTTATAGATTATACAATATTTCATTTACGGATATCGCTTTATGCTACTCATTGCGACCATCGACCCTATCTTACGAAAAAATTTACAGGAGACCTTAACGGAAAAAGGCGACCCTTTTCTTTTGCTGGATGAGGGGGAAGATATTGTTGAATCCGTGTTACGCCATAACCCTTCCCTGGTCGTGGTGGATTTATATTTGACCCAACCGAGCGGTCTGGAAATTTTGCGTCAACTCCGCGAAAAAGGATTCTCAGGAAAGGTGGTGGTATTGGGGGGGCAATCTAACCAAAGCCTCGCTCCGGAAGCCAGTCACCTGGGTGCAGTTCAAATTATCGGACGTCCTTTCAATGCCAACCAGGTACTGGGCGCGGTTCGGGTTGCCAGTGGCGACCTAGACTAAATGGCTGAATAAGTTGTCTTCACCATCTAAAGAGGTGTGATATGAAAAAGTATCGTAACATCGGACATCATGAACGGGTGATTCGCGTCGGTGTAGGGTTTCTCCTTCTTGCCTTATCAGGATTTTCACTGTTGCCGGGGTGGGGAGATCTTGTCCTCATGATTGTCGGCCTTATCGCCTTGTTAACCGGAATCATTGGATACTGTCCGGCGTGGCACGTTTTGGGAATCAATACGTGCCCACTCGATAAAACCGGGCAACCACTTTCACGCACGGACCCAGCAATCCACGAACAGTCGGATTCCTCGTCTCACAGACTGTAAAGACGCAGGGTTCGTTTTAGTGACCAACTCCAATGGATACAGGACAATCTCCAAACCTTAGTTCTTGCTCTCCCCCAGGAAAAAGTGGAGGTCAGATCCATGATCAGGACACAACTCGAAATTCCCCTCGATGAGTTTCTCACGAGAAAATTGAACGACCCCAGTCACTCAGAATATGCCAAAGACCGGCAACAAGAAGAAGGAAGATTGCAGAATGTCCCTAGCAGGGAAATCGGTCGTCAACGATGCGAAACCCAAGAATAGGAAATCCTGTATCGAGAGGGAAGGAAACTCTGCTCATTAGAAGGATAGCTCGTCATTCTTGTTGATGATGATGGTATCGTGACCGGTTTAATGTTCATGACCTCTTTTCATAGTCTCCACAACCTTGTCAGCATTCCTTTGATTGCCGGAATTTCATTGGGACTGGATACGATCATCAATCATGGACGGACGCTGGTCGACCACATTGAAGTCCTCCACATGCCTGATCCTTTTTCCCCAATTGGCGCTCATGATCAAGATTTCTCGCAAGCTGAACACCAACAGGCCTCACAACTCTCGAGAGCGTCACTCCAGAAAAATCCAAGATCACACAGAGCTTCACCTCACAACTTGGTGGGGTATCACTAAATTCGAGGACACGTGAAGACACCAACCGCACCATTGAAATCCAAAACCATTTTAATTCCGGTGGATAATTCGTCACAGGCGGAAGAGGCGGTTCGAAGCGTACAGGCTATTTCTCTTCCAGATCGCGTAATGCTACTCCACGCCATTTCCATTCCCCACCTCGCCTATCCGGGAACAGGGA
>JACDDF010000484.1 GCA_013817135.1 Nitrospirales bacterium | reverse complement strand
GCCAAAAACTTAAGCGGTTCCGTTAATATTGATGCGTGGTGTGAAGATAGTCTGTACCTTCTGGAAGTATTATGTGAACTGGCTCCCTCACAGAGAACTGTTCTTGTCAGGGAAGGCATGCCGTATTTTTGTAGAGCAAATTATATAATGGCTTCGTTGACAAATGGGTTAGCTAAACGTCTCAGAGCTTACTGGACGGTCTCTCAAAAGTTTAACCATTCTTATTCTTGGGCGAAATGGTTCTATGCCCGGAATATCATTCCGCCCGTTCGGTATTATAAAGGAAGAATCTGGCAGCGCCTTCGGGGGAATTGAATATCGATTATTGGATTGCAACGATTGTGCGATCCTTGTGGGTCTGAATCCCCGAAATCGAAGGAATTCTGTTCTGACAATCAGTTGAAGGTACACACTATTATATAGAGGAAAGATTATCCATCCTGGAAAACTGGCCGGCGGTTGCGCCCAAGCAGGAAAGTTCAAATCATCGCAGGCTGGTAGATTCATGAAATGAGCATCGAGGACACGATCACCCGGTTGAGCGCGGAGAAATCCATGCTCCTGGAGTTTTCCATTAAGGCGCTATATGTGTTCGGGTCGGTGGCACGCGGCGAAGATCGCCCAGACAGTGATGTGGACATCCTGGTGGATTTTGAACGGGATGCCGATGTTGGCCTTTTCACCTTCGCGCGTCTACAGCGCAAGCTGTCGCAGATCCTGGGCAGGCCGGTGGACCTCGTGACGCCGGATGCTCCCCATCCCGTCCTGAAGGATCGCATTCTGGAGGAAGCCGTTCGTGCCGCCTAAGGACTGGAAGTTCCGCGTACAGGATATCTTGGATGCTGTCCTCCCTTTGCAAAATGGTTTCACATGCCATCGCGTGTGCGGTGGCGTCGGCCCTCGTCGATTTAGAAATTTGGTGGGTAACGCCTCTCCAGATAACGCCCGTGAAATCGTGGAGGAGAGTAAAAAGAGGTTCCGGTTTATTTGGCAGGAGGCCAATTGAGTGCGAATAGTCAGCATCAGCGCAGGTAATCGTGATGAAAAATTCACCGGCAGCACCTTACATCTCCGGTGCGCAAAGGACGAGGGCAACGTCGTAACATCCCTTGCGCAATATCTGAATGCCCCAGTTGAACCAGACACCAATGACATTCACCATAATACAGCTAAAATTTACTCTGGAATGTCTGCAAAATGAAAATACTCTACATTTGTGATTGCCTGCCTACATTTATTCTGAATGAAATAATCGGATTAAAGAATCTCGGGCATGAAATGTTTATCCTGGCAAACGATTCCAGCAAGCTTTATAAGGCTGTTCATGGGCCCATTGTGATGAAAAATGGGCTGGACAAACAGTTTCAAAGATTTTTTATCTTAAAAAACAGAAAACAGAAGTATGGCACTTTTTTCCAAAAGTTGATAGAGGATGTCTTTGTGCATCCCCAATGTGCGATGAAGGCATGTTGGAAACTTATAAAAAATTATCCAAATCTAAAATGTGGAGTCATCGATTATCTGGATATACGAAGTTTTTTTGATTCAGGAATTGACATCGTTCATTCACCATTCTCAACCCCGCGAATTATCGACAAAGTGTATTTGCTGTCAAAAATCCTGAATACGCCTTTTACATTATGCTTTAGGGCGCATGATCTATATTATGGCAATAATATGCACGAGCACATCAGAAGAAGTGCCGTTATCAAAGAAGCTGCTCAAATCATAACGATTGCCGGGTACAATAGAGATTTCATAGACAATAATCTGGCCATTAAAAAAAATATCAAAATTATTCACAGCGCGATTGATCCCGAGATTTTCCAGGCGAAAGGGGGCGCGAGATCCCCAAAATCAATAATTGCCGTAGGTCGTCTGGATGATCAAAAAGGAGTAATCTATCTTATTAAAGCCTGTCATATATTACATGCCCGGGGAATTGAGTATGAGTGTACGATAATCGGTGAAGGGCCGGAAAAAGAGGCCTGCCAAAAGCTTATTGCCGAGCAGCGAATTCCCAACATGCATCTTATTGACTATTTGCCGAATGAGGCAGTCAAAGAACATTTGGACCGTGCAACGGTGTTTGTACTACCATGTGAAATTGCTTCGGATGGAAGGAGAGATATCCTGGCGAATGCGTTAAAGGAAGCCATGGCCATGCAACTCCCGGTCATCACCTCAAATATGTGCGGGATAGAAGAGTTGGTCGATGATGGAGTAAATGGAATGTTAGTTCCTCCTCAAAACCCTGAGGCTCTTGCCGATGCTATTGAAAAAATCATGAATTGTCCAGACCTTAGAAGAAGAATGGGAGAAGAAGGAAGGAAGAAAATAGAAAGTTGTTTTAATATAAAAATTGAAGTCAAAAAACTACAAGAAATATTGACACAGGCGGTCCACAGCACAACCATGCGCAGCCTCCCTTGAATGGGGAAGCATTCTCATCGAGACATTCCTTGAAGAGCCGTTTAAACCCCAAGGTTTTCTACTGAGAGCAGCCAATACTCACCGACATCCGGATAGGGACTATGTTCGAGGAAGCGAAGGTGTGGCTCCAGATGAGGGAGATCAGGAATCAGAATGACTTGGCATTCTACCCGGTAAAATTTTAAGTGATCCCGGCAGAATTATATAAAGTTCATTCTGTGGTATTTTAATTTTCAACTGATGCACCTCAAATTCCCTCGCCCACATTTGGGGAGAGGATAATGATGAGGGGGGAAATATTCGATAGTAAAATGAGATAGCTTTTGAGAAGGGAAGGAAGGATAATGTGTGATTTCCAATCTCATTTTGAAAAATACGAAAGTTAAATAGGTGTTCAGATGCCATCTCTGATTAGTGTGGTTATTCCTGCCTATAATGCTGAACAGTTTATCGGGCAAACAATACAGAGTGTGTTGGACCAAACTTACCCTTGCCACGAAATCATTGTGGTTGACGATGGGTCTACCGATAGCACAAAGGAGGCTTTAAAGCGG
>JACDDF010000483.1 GCA_013817135.1 Nitrospirales bacterium | reverse complement strand
GTATTAGATCAATCTCTTCGAGAGATTGTGGATACCGTTCGTCGGAGTGGCGCCCGCATTGCCGGACCGGTGCCTCTGCCTACGAGGATTGAGAAGTGGACGGTTCAGAGATCGACTCACGTGGATAAAAAATCACGTGAGCAGTTTGAAATTCGTACTCATAAGCGATTGCTGGACATTATGGAGCCAACGCCTGAGACAATGGACGCTTTGATGAAACTGAATCTAGCGGCCGGTGTGGATGTGGAAATCAAGCTGTAGGTTTTGTAGTCAAGGCTTCCTTAGTTACAGTCAACTTAATTTAGGTAATTATTGAATTATGGTTAAAGGGTTGATAGGTAAAAAATTAGGTATGATTCAGGTGTTCGATGGGGAAAGGCGTCTTATCCCTGTGACGGTTATTGAAGCTGGTCCATGCGGAATTGTTCAGCTCAAAAAAAAGAATACAGATGGCTATGAGGCCGTACAAATAGGATTCGGTGAGGTGCCGGAACGAAAACAGACAAAGCCTCAGTTGGGGCACCTGAAAAAAGCAGGAAATAAGGTTTGGCGTCATTTGAGGGAGTTTGCCTCTGCCGGCGAAGCGCAGGTTGGCTCACTGTTGGACGTAAATTTATTTTCCGAAGGTGAATCAATTAATGTTCAGGGGATTTCTAAGGGAAAAGGATTTCAGGGAGTAATTAAAAGACATAATTATGCGGGTGGTCCCGCATCCCATGGTTCTATGTTCCATCGAGCCCCTGGGTCTATCGGATCGAGCTCTTTTCCTTCAAGGGTGTTAAAGAATAAGAAGCTTCCTGGCCACATGGGAAATAAACAAATTACGGTCAAAGGCTTGAAGGTTTTCGGAATAAAGTCTGAGGAAAATCTCCTCTTAATTACAGGGTCTGTCCCTGGTCCGGTTGGAGGGGTAGTCATCGTAAGGAAGGTCGGCTGATGCAATCTATTGATGCTTTTCCCGTATTTGGCCAAGACTCCTCCCGGCCTGTAGGTAAAGTTGATTTAACTGATGGTGTTTTTAGCTCCACTGTCAATCCTTCTTTGGTTCATCGCGCTGTGGTTATGCAGCGATCAAGTGCAAGGCAAGGAACTGCTTCTACGCTTGGGCGTGGAGAGGTAAGGGGTGGTGGGAAGAAGCCGTGGAAGCAAAAGCATACGGGGCGTGCAAGGGCTGGATCAAATCGTTCTCCGATTTGGAGGGGTGGTGGGACCGTTTTTGGGCCGAAACCAAGATCGTATGCTTCCACCATGCCGAAAAAAATGTATAGGGCAGCCCTGAGGGGGGCTCTTGCAGCCAAGGCTGGAGATGGATTGGTGGTTTTGGAGGACTTGGTTCTACCTGAAATGAAAACACGTGAATTGGTTAAGTCTTTATTGAATGTTGGTGCGAGTGGGAAAATCCTTTTAGTTATTCATGAAGGTTTGGCTGATCTTTTCCGTATTGGAAAAAATGTGAAAAACTTAAAAATCCTTCATGGCAAGGACCTTAATGTGTATGACGTGCTTTGGTGTGACAAATTGGTAGTAACCAAAGTAGAGCTAGAACGAATCCAGGAAATTTGGGTGTAACGTGAATCCACATGATGTATTGATCCGACCTTTGTTAACAGAAAAAATCACCGCAATTCGCGAAATAAAGAACGCTATTGCGTTCTCCGTGCATCGTCAGGCAACTCGAATTGATATTCGCAGAGCCGTGGAGAAGGTATTTAGCGTTAAGGTTGCTTCGGTGAATGTGATGAATGTTAGGGGCAAAAAAAAACGACAAGGTCGTTTTACCGGTAAGCGGTCCGATTGGAGAAAGGCGTTCATTACATTAAAAGAGGGTGAAAAAATAGAATTGTATGAAAGCGCCTAGTATGGCTTCTTTATGTCATGTAATGAAATAGAGAGAATCAGGTTATGCCAATAAAAGAATATAATCCAACCTCACCTGGCCGAAGGGGAATGTCGGCTGTTACGGGTGAAGGGTTGTCGCGTAAAAGACCTGTGAAAGCCTTAACCAGCTTTAAATCTAAGTCTGGTGGTAGGAATAACGCTGGAAGGATTACTTCCAGATTTAAAGGTGGTGGTCATAAGCGCCTTTATCGAAAAATTGATTTCAAGCGGGACAAGTTTAAGATTGTAGGCAAAGTTGCCAGTTTGGAATATGACCCTAATCGCTCAGCTCGAATTGCACTGTTGCATTATGCAGACGGGGAGAAGCGCTATATCCTGGCTCCTTTTGGTTTGAAAGTTGGCGATTCGGTCCAGGCCGGTACTGGGGTTGACGTGAGGATTGGGAATGCTTTGCCACTTATGGAAATGCCTCTTGGCATTGTGGTGCACAATATTGAATTGAAGCCAGGCAAGGGTGCCCAATTGGCCAGGAGTGCCGGCGCTTCGGCTCAGGTGATGGGTCGTGATGAGGGTTATGTTCAAATTCGTTTAACGTCTGGTGAAATGAGAAAGATACTAGGAACCTGTATGGCCACCATTGGGCAGGTTGGGAATACCGACCATAATAACGTAACCATTGGGAAAGCCGGTAGGTCTCGATGGTTGGGGCGAAAACCACATCAGCGTGGGGTGGTAATGAATCCTGTGGACCATCCGCATGGCGGTGGTGAAGGAAAGTCTGGTCAAGGTAATCCTCATCCGGTTTCACCATGGGGTCAACCGACAAAGGGTTTTAAGACACGGAAGCCGCGAAATCAAAGCTCGCGTTTTATCATTGCAGGTAGAAAGAAAAAGTCCCGTTAATATAAGGGGGAATCGATGCCAAGGTCAGTTCATAAAGGTCCATTTGTCGATGACCATATTGCTAAAAAAGTAGAAAAGGCCAAGGAGGGGCGAGAGTCCAAGGTTATAAAAACCTGGTCCCGTTGGTCGACAATTATTCCAGATATGATCGGTTTGACTTTTGCTGTCCATAACGGGAAGAAATTTATCCCTGTTTTTATTACCGACAACATGGTTGGTCATAAATTAGGTGAATTCGCTCCAACAAGAT
>JACDDF010000482.1 GCA_013817135.1 Nitrospirales bacterium | reverse complement strand
CTCCAGTACTTGAGAAATGGACCAGGATGGTAAGAGGCCCGCATGAACAAGGCAATATCCATCTTCGACGTGGGCAAGGGGTCGAAAGCGCAACCAGGTGAGTAATTCATCCACATCAGGTGCCGAGAGTACCGATTGTAAGGTGTCTTTTCGACTAAGGGTGGTTATCTTGGCCCACACCGCCAGAAGATGTAAGTCATGATTGCCCAACACGGTGATGGCCGAGGCACCCAACTGCTTGATGAGACGAAGCACTTCCAGGGAATCCGGTCCTCGATTGACTAAGTCCCCGACGAACCAGAGACGATCGGATGCGGGATTGAAGTGAATCTTTTCTATCAGACGGTGTAAGGCCTGGACGCAACCCTGTACATCTCCAATTGCATAAGTAGACATCGTGAAGGATCCTCGGATGGTAAAAGGAAATTCTACCTGAAGAATACCCTAATCTAGCATGTTTTTATCCGCGTAGGTGTCTCGGCCTTGCTACAATGGGCCCATGTTTGAAGGAGTCTTTGTATTTCAACCCTCTTCCTGGGAAGACCGAAATTGGGCGAGTCTCAGTGGACTGCCTTTAGAAGAGGTGTGGCTCCCCGTTGATGAGTCAGTCACGATATTCGGCTGGTTTGTAAACGCCGGACCGACCAAGCCGGTGCTCCTCTGGTGTCATGGCAATGCCGGTAATATTAGTCATCGGTTAGGCAATATCCGTGAGCTGTATCGGCGGGGATTATCTGTTTTCATTTTTGATTATCGTGGCTATGGACGGAGCACGGGCGCTCCTTCAGAACCCGGCCTATATCAAGATGCCCTGGCCGGGTATGACTATGTCTTGAACCGACGCGGAATTGCCTCGAGCCGGATTGTGCTGTTTGGACGGTCCCTGGGCGCTTGCGTGGCTGGTGAAGTGGCCATTCTCCGGCCATCGGCCGGAGTCATTCTTGAAGGGGCATTTCCTTCTATCCAGGCCATGTCGGACCACCATTATTTAGGATTGCCCGCCCGCTGGTTGCTAAATGTGGACTTTAACCTGGCTGAAAAGGTTGCCAAGCTCAGGCGTCCGCTATTGATGATTCATGGCGAAAAGGATTCCATTGTTCCGGTGACCCTGGGGCGGCAAGTCTATGATGCAGCACATGAGCCTAAACAATGGTTTGTGGTATTGGGTGCGGAACATAATGATGTGCCGTTTGTTGGGGGAACCGCCTATTTCCAGAAAATCACGAGCTTTGTTCAGACTGTGGTCTCCAAAGGGCATGGAGGAACTCCGTGAATGATGTCGTCCCGCTTGACCACCCTTTCGATCGATGGCTACCATCCTCTTTGTCTCGGACCAGTATATTGGCTG
Organism: Nitrospirales bacterium; assembly: GCA_013817135.1. GTDB lineage: Bacteria > Nitrospirota > Nitrospiria > Nitrospirales > UBA8639 > Nitrospira_E. Next base: position 1,649 of record JACDDF010000482.1, on the reverse strand, counting down.
GGTTAAACGATTTCATGGGTTCTGTTCCGTATCTCTATCAAATAAATTGTTCTCCAGGCGGACTCCCCAAGCTGCCCGTGTCCGAGGCCTGGATCACGTTCAAAGGGGTGGATGGGGACCGGCATCGGAATCGGGTACTACATGGCGGGCGGGATCGGGCATTATGCCTGTTCTCGTTTGAGGTCCTTGAGGCCTTACAACGGGAGGGACACACCGTTCACGCTGGAGCGTCCGGAGAAAACTTGACCGTGGCCGGTCTGAACTGGACACAGCTAAAGCCAGGGGACCATTTAAAAATTGGAGAAGAGGTGCAGATTGAATGTACGAGTTATTGCGAGCCATGTCGTCATAATGCGCAATGGTTTGTGAATGGGGATTTTGCCCGGATCTCTCACTGGCAGCATCCCGGATGGAGCCGATTGTATGCTCGGGTGTTGTCCGAAGGACGCATACGGCAGGGTGATGGGGTGAGGGTCGTGACGTTGCCGAAAAGGAAGATGAAATGATGGAACGGGTTCTTGAACCGGAAATTATGGATGATCCAGGACAAGTTCAGGCCTATGCCGAAGCGGATTTTCAAGAAGAAAATCAGGGTTTTGTGGATAACTTTCTTCGACTCTATGAGGATCTTGATGGCCCTCATGTTGTGGATGTGGGTTGCGGCCCCGGTGATATCGCCATCCGCCTGGCCCGGAGCCATCCCACCTGCAGGATTACCGGAATTGATGCCTCCATCCCCATGATCACCTGGGCGGAACAGGCAGTGAAGCAAGCCGGGTTAGCTCATCGAATAGAGTTTCTCTCTCAACGGTTTCAAGATGTGAGTTTGGCGACTCCAGCTGACGCCGTGATGTCGAACAGTTTGGCCCACCATGTTCCCAATCCACTACGATTTTGGTATGAGATAAAAAAATTGATCAAGCCCGGTGGGTTAGTGCTGGTCATGGATCTCCTTCGTCCGGATTCTCCCGAGGAGGCGCAGGCGCTCGTTGACCAGTATGCGGCTCATGAACCAGAGAGATTACGGCAGGATTTCTTTCACTCCCTGTTGGCGGCATTTACGGAGGATGAGGTGGCTGCCCACCTCGCAGAGCTTAATTTAAGTCGCCTGATGGTTGATGTCCCGGATAATCGGCATTGGATCGTGTACGGGCGTGTGTACTAGCTTGGAAAGAACTGTTGAATAATTCAGATTTTCAACAGTTTCAAGCCCCGCCATATTGTTGGGTGGCAATCGAGAGCAATTATGGATGGTTCAAAAAGGCCCGTCCAGTCCTGTCCTGAGGCCCTCGAAGGAAAGGCCGCAGCCCGTTTGGCACGCGGAGCGTACTGGTGAGTACGTGAGCATGACACACGGGCGAGAACGCCGCTGGCGGACTTTTTTAACCCTCCTTTGAAAGATCTTGACGCTTCAGACCAGTAAGTCTTAAAGTGCTCGTTCGGTTGGGGGATCGTCTAGGGGCAAGACATAAGATTTTGGATCTTAGAACCCAGGTTCGATTCCTGGTCCCCCAGCCAATCTAAATTATCTTTTCTTTCAATCCCTTCTATCACTTCTTCAGTTTCCGGTAATTGCTTCTCCACCTCACTGGTCCCGGTTTTGGTCCCGGTTCTAACTAAACTTCCTCGGTTAACGGCATCCTGAAGGA